>NZ_JXIS01000025.1:0-251473 GCF_000836715.1 Bacillus sp. L_1B0_5
AAAGGGTTTCCCAACACTCTGAAAAAAAGAGTGCATAAAAGCACTCTTTTTTCTTTCTTACTTTAATCTTAGAAATCGAAGTTATCAGGATCTGGACCAACGCGGTGATTTTGGTTTAACGCATCGATTTTTTCCATGTCTTCTTTTGTTAATTCAAAGTTAAATACATCAGCATTTGCAATAATGCGGTGTTCTTTCGTTGATTTTGGAATTGTAATTACTCCGTTTTGAAGATCCCAACGTAAAATTACTTGTGCTGTTGTTTTACCGTGTTTCTCAGCAATTTCTTGTAATGTTTCATTATCTAATAATTGACCTTGCATAAGTGGTGACCATGCTTCCATTTGAATACCTTGTTCTTTACAGAAAGCTTGTACTTCTTTTTGTGTTAAACGAGGGTGGTATTCTACTTGGTTAATCATTGGCTTAATTTCTGCATCTTTCATTACATCTTGTAAGTGATGTACTTGGAAGTTACTTACACCAATTGCACGTACGCGCTTTTCTTTATAAAGTGTTTCTAACGCTCTCCACGTATCTTTATATTTTCCTTCTACAGGCCAGTGAACAAGATATAGGTCTAAATAATCTAATTCTAATTTCTTTAAGCTCTCTTCGTATGCAGCAATTGTTTCTTCGTACCCTTGATCTGCGTTCCATACTTTTGAAGTAATAAATAATTCTTCTCTTGAAATACCAGTCGCTTCAATACCTGCACGGATTCCTTCACCTACAGCTTTTTCATTTCCGTAAATTGCAGCTGTATCGATGCTACGGTATCCTGCTTTAATTGCTGATTTAATCGCTTCTACAAGTTCTGGTCCTTCTTCTACTTTAAATACACCTAAACCGAACCAAGGCATTTCTACACCATTATTTAATACTGTTTTACTTTGTAAGTTTTTCATTTTATTTTCTCTCCTTTTATTTTACTTGATCTCTTTTTTCTAATGTCATGCTCCATGCTGTTAAAATCACAGCACCTACTACCATAAGACCACCTACCCAAGCAGTATGGATTAATCCTAACGAATTCGTTACAAGGCCACCTATATAAGAACCTAAAGCGATCCCTCCGTTAAATGCGGCAATATTAATTGCTGAAGCAACATCAACCGCACTTGGAACAAAGCGCTCTGCCAATATAACTACATATACTTGTAGCCCCGGAACATTCATAAATGCGAATAGTCCCATGAAAATAATTGTGATTAATCCAGCTACTTTAAATGGCGCTGTAAATGTTAAAACAAATAATATGATCGCTTGAATAAAGAACATGTAAAATAGCGCTCGAATCGGATTATGATTCGATAATTTCCCGCCAACCATATTCCCTATCGCAATTGCGATTCCATACACTAATAAAATGATAGTAACGGTACTTGCTTCAAATCCTGTTACTTCTTGTAATAGTGGTGATAAATACGTAAATGTTACGAATGTACCACCGTATCCAAGTGCAGTAATAATGAAAACAAGTAATAGTCTTCCATTTTTAATTAATTTAAATTGATCACGAAACGATACAGGTACACCATTTTTTAAATTAGATGGGACAAGTATACTGTTTGCGATGAAAGCAATAATTCCAATTACGACAATCGCCATAAATGACGCTCTCCAGCCAAACTCTTGACCGATAAATGTTCCAATTGGCACACCAGTAATAGTCGCAACTGTTAATCCAGTAAACATAATCGCAATTGCGCTAGCACGTTTATTCTCCGGTACGATTGCAGCCGCAATTGTAGATCCAATTGACATAAACACACCATGTGCAAACGCAGATACAATTCTTGCGATAATTAATACAGTGAAGCTTGTTGCTACCGCCGCAATACCATTACCAATAATGAAAATAACCATAATCCACATTAATAATGTCTTTCGCGACATACTAGCCGTTAACGCTGTTAAAACAGGTGCTCCTACCGCTGCTCCTAACGCATATAAGGAAACCGTTAAACCGGCTGTTGTAACCGAAACATTTAAATCTTTCGAAATAGATGGTAGTAAACCGACACTAATAAACTCGGTCGTACCAATCCCAAACGCACTAATTGCTAGTGCTAATAAAGCAAACATACTTCTTCGATTCGTCTGAACTTCCGAAGATGATACTGTATATGAACTCAATTGAATTCCTCCTTATTACAAGAAATCCAATCATAATAGTATGATAAAAAGGCCCTTTTATCTTCTAAAACATATATTTCATACTTACAAATGCTATTATGAATGGTTTCATTCTTTTTTTGAAGAACGCACTTTAAAGTACGATAGGCACCAAAAAGTAACATAGTCACTTTTTAGTACCGTACTACTCATTTGCCTCTTACATGTGCTATTATGAAACATATTTAACATAATAAAAAGTACGTACTTTAAAGTGCTATAGGTACTAAAAAGTAACATTTGTATTATTAAACTTACTTTACTCAAAAAGGGAGGGTTTCATATGAAGAAATACAATATTCCTGTAGAGGCGACTTTAGAAGTTATCGGCGGCAAATGGAAAGTTGTTATTCTTTGTCACTTAACGAAAGGTACAAAGAGAACGAGTGAATTAAAACGCTCCATGCCTGGTATTACACAAAAAATGTTAACGCAGCAATTACGTGAATTAGAAGACGACGGGGTCATTCAAAGAAAAGTATACAACCAAGTCCCACCGAAAGTAGAATATTCTCTTACCGACTACGGTTGGTCTTTAGAATCCATTCTTGACTCTCTTTGTTCTTGGGGCGAATGCCATCTTGAAAAAGAAGGTAACACATCGATGCTAATTGCGGAAGGTGAATAATAGGAAAAAGGAAACAACGAACATGAATTTGTTCGTTTTTTCCTTTTTTTCTATATATATATGTACATTTCTAACTGAAACAAAATATTTTATACGCTTTCATACCTTGTCAGCACTACGTTATACACTCAATATCAAATAATTAGGAATCATTTTTATGTTAACATAGGTGTATATAGTATATAATATAGGATATATATTATATACACTTTCCGGTAACGGAGCTTTTCCATTATGCGGACAAGCCATATATCGGACAGTTCATAAATAATAAGTAAGACGTTATGGTTTTAGATTTATGTTTGCAGCTTACTTGCTGTCATAAATTTAAAGGCATTTTATTGTGTTTTGTGAAACTTTGCATAAAGTTTCGTAAACGTTTACTATCTTACTTATAAAAAATAAGAGTATTGCTATCGTAAAGGAGAATTGGAGATGCCAGAAACTATGACTCAAACAAAGCCAGAACAAGAAACTGTACAAATTTCTGCTAGCCAAGGACAACTTGATGTACTTGATCAGTTGTTAAAACCTGAGGTACAAGAATCATTAACAACACTAGTAGAACAGCTTCCAAAATTAACTGAGCTTGTTAACATTTTAACTAAGTCTTATGACTTCGCTCAAACTGTTGCTACTGATGAAGTATTAAAAAGCGACACTGTTGGTGCAATTACAGAGCTTGTAGAACCTGTAAAAGATACAGTGAAAAGCATGGCTGCAACTGCAATCGAAGCGAAAGATCGTGCTGACGAAAGTACTGAAGTTATCGGCCTATTCGGTCTATTAAAATTACTAAAAGATCCACAAGCACAAAAAATGTTCCGCTTTGTGAACGCATATCTTCAAATTAGTGCAGAACGTAATAATAAATAATTTAACTTATAACAACAATTAGTAAAGACGGGGGATATCATACTATGTCAAAACAAATTGTCATCTTAGGCGCTGGTTATGGCGGTCTTCTTGCCGCTTTAAACGTACGTAAATATTACAGCAAATCAGAAGCACAAGTTACAGTGATTAACCAATACCCAACACACCAAATCATCACTGAACTACACCGCCTTGCAGCTGGTAACGTTGCTGAGCAAGCAATTGCAATGCCACTTACAAAGCTTTTCAAAGGTAAAGATATCGATCTTAAAATCGCAACAGTTGAGTCATTCTCTGTTGATAGCAAAGAAATCAAACTAGCTGGCGGCACTACTTTATCTTACGATGCACTTGTAGTTGCTTTAGGAAGTAAAACTGCTTACTTCGGTATTCCAGGACTAGAAGAAAACAGCATGGTATTAAAATCTGCTGCTGATGCAAACAAAATCTACAAACACGTTGAAGACCGTATTCGTGAATACGCGAAAACGAAAAACGAAGCTGATGCTACAATCGTAATCGGTGGTGGCGGATTAACCGGCGTTGAGCTAGTTGGTGAGCTTGCTGACATTATGCCTAAACTTGCAAAAAGCCACGGCGTAAATCCAAAAGAAGTTAAACTTCTTCTTGTTGAAGCAGGTCCAAAAATCCTTCCAGTATTACCAGATCACTTAATCGAACGTGCAACTACTAGCCTAGAAGCACGCGGTGTTACATTCTTAACAGGTCTTCCTGTAACAAACGTTGCTGGCAATGAAATCGACTTAAAAGACGGTCAAAAACTTGTTGCTAACACATTCGTTTGGACAGGTGGCGTTCAAGGTAACCCATTAATCGGTGAATCAGGTCTTGAAGTTAACCGTGGACGTGCAACAGTTGATGCATACCTACAATCTACTTCTCACAAAGACGTATTCGTTGCTGGAGACAGCGCTGTTGTCTTCTCTCCAGACGGTCGTCCATACCCACCAACTGCACAAATCGCTTGGCAAATGGGTGAGTTAATTGGATACAACTTATACGCAGCACTAGAAGGCAAAGCATTCGAAGAGTTCGCACCTGTAAACTCTGGAACACTTGCTAGTCTAGGACGTAAAGATGCTGTTGCTACAATTGGAGCAAGCAATACTCCACTTAAAGGCTTACCAGCATCATTAATGAAAGAAGCAAGTAACGTTCGTTACTTATCACACATTAAAGGTCTATTCAGCTTAGCTTACTAATCTGAATATAAGCCCGAATCATGCCCAGCATGGTTCGGGCTATTTTTATCCCGCTATTTGCGGGCAGTAAAACTCCCACTGATTAAAGTTTCACTTTATCCGTAATTTTCTCTAATTTATTTATTCGGCAGAAGAATAATATAACCCTTTTAATTATCTAAATTTACTGATTATTTTATGTCTAAATTGTGTATATGAAAGGGATGGAAGTATTCTTCCTACTCCCATCCCTTTCACACAAACTATTCTCCTAATTTCACAAGGCTGTAGTTCTTCTTCCCTTTACGAATAATAATAAATCTTCCATCAAACGAATTTTCTACAGTAACATCCGTACCCACATCTGTTACTTTCTCACCATTCATAGAAATCGCACCATTATTAATGTCCTCGCGTGCTTGTCGTCTAGATGGTTCAATCCCTAAATCGACTAGCCACTCTACGATGTTTTTCGTCTCTTTTGAAGACTGGAATGTTGGCATTTCTTTAAAGCCTTGTTCAATTTCATCAGCTGTTAACGATTTAATATCTCCGCTAAATAACGCTGCTGTAATTTTCCCAGCTTGCAGGAACGCCTCTTCTCCATGAACGAATTTCGTCATTTCTTCCGCTAACACTTTTTGCGCTTCACGTTTATGAGGCTCCGCTTCTACCTTCACTGCTAATTCATCAATACGCTCTTTCGTTAAGAACGTAAAGTATTTCAAGTATTTAATTACATCACGGTCATCTGTATTTACCCAGAACTGGTAAAATTCAAACGGTGTCGTTTTTTCAGGATCAAGCCAAACCGCACCACCTGCTGATTTACCAAACTTCGTACCGTCCGATTTTAATAATAGCGGAATCGTTAATCCAAATACTTCCGCCTCATGACCTTCTAACTTACGAATTAAATCTAAACCACTCGTAATATTTCCCCATTGGTCACTACCACCAATTTGAAGTTGAACATCTTCTTTCGTGTATAAATGATGGAAATCCATCGCTTGCAAAATTTGGTACGTGAATTCTGTGAAAGAAATACCTGTATCTAAACGACTTGCTACAATATCCTTCGCTAACATGCTATTGATGCTAAAATTTTTCCCGTAATCACGTAAAAACTCAATAACATTTATTTCATGTGTCCAATCATAGTTATTTACCATCCTCACTTCGCTATTTCCGCCAAAATCAAATAGCTTTTTCATTTGTGCTGTTAACGCATCTACATTATGCTGAACCACTTCTAACGTTTGAAGTTGACGCTCCGATTGTCGTCCACTCGGATCACCAATTGTTCCTGTTGCCCCGCCAATTAAAATAACAGGATGATGGCCAGCTAATTGGAATCTCTTCATCATCATAAACGGAATCAAATGTCCGATATGCATACTATCACCAGTCGGATCAACTCCGCAGTATAGTGAAATCTTTTTCTCTTCTACTAGCTTACGTAAGCCTTCTTCGTCAGTCTGCTGATTAACGGCGCCGCGCCATTCTAATTCATCAATAATATTCATCTTTTGTCATCCCCTTTATTTTTTAAAAACAAAAAAGCCCCTATGTCTACGATAGACATAGGGACGATTATTCACCGTGTTACCACCCAGTTTGCATAAATAGCATAGCTACTCATACCACTCTTAGCAATAATATCGATTGCTAGTCCGCTTAGCATTACCTAAGATACTCCAGAGTGTAATTCGCAAGTTTGTTTGTGCTAGGTTCCAGCAACCCCTAGCTCTCTCGTTAACAGTGACAAACTGCTACTGGGCTCTTTCAACGTATGTTATTTGTTAAATTATTAGCATTATATTGAATTGAAAACAAATTGTCAACAATACCCAAATATTATTTTAAAATAATTCATATCTTCATACGTATTTCGTTATTCCTTATCTTCTCCAATAATCCTTACTTCTCGCTCTAACTTCACGCCAAATTTCTCTTCAACTGTCTTTTGTACGAAGTGAATTAAATCGATGTAATCTTGTGCTGTTCCGTTATCAACATTCACCATAAATCCAGCGTGTTTTAAAGAAACTTCCACTCCACCAATTCGCTTACCTTGTAGTCCTGAGTCTTGAATCAACTTACCAGCAAAGTTATTTGGTGGACGCTTAAATACGCTACCACATGAAGGATATTCTAGAGGCTGTTTTGACTCACGCTTAAACGTTAAATCATCCATTTTCTCTTTAATTTCTTCACGTACACCTTCTTCAAGTTCAAATCTCGCTTCAAGAATAATGTAATGGTTGTTAGCAAATACACTCTTACGATATCCAAATTCAAATGCTTCTTTCGTCAAAGTACGTAGCTCTCCATCACCTGTCATTACAACAGCTTCTGTTAACACAAACGATACTTCACCACCGTAAGCACCAGCATTCATATATAACGCTCCGCCAACTGAACCTGGAATACCACAAGCAAACTCAAGACCCGTTAAGTTATGGTCTAAAGCAATACGTGATACGTCAATAATTGCTGCACCACACTGTGCTACAATCGTCGTTCCTGTTACAGTAACACCTGTAATATGAATTAAACTTACTGTAATCCCGCGAATTCCACCATCTTTAATAATGACATTCGATCCATTTCCTAAAAACGTAACTGGAATATTATATTCGTTCGCATATTTGATAACTTCTTGAATTTCATCATAATTTGTAGGCGCAACAAAAACATCTGCTTTTCCGCCAACTTTAATATGCGTATGATTCTTTAACATTTCATCTTGTTTAACATGTCCTTCAGGCAATACCGTACTTAAATATTTATAAACCTCTTGCATATTCATTTTACGATTCCTCTATTTCTATATTCATTTTATCCCGTTATACGGGCCCATAATATCCCCACGTACATGAAAGAACCTAAAGTGGTGGATACAGTGTACCCAAAATCAATTCGAGACACCTATAAACCTCTTAATTTATAAGAGGTGCCACTCATATTAAAATATATATTGCATAATAAAGCAACCCAAATGGACTACTAAACTTGACATGTCATCAGAAAGACAACAATTTGTAAAATATGTGACTTTTTCAAAACACTATCCCTCAGTATCTTACTATACCATACAAAAAGAAAGTGGTATTTTTTTGTACTTTTTACTTTATTTACATCAATAAAAAAAGAGCACATCCGACAGAATGTGCTCTTTCTATACTCATTAAATTATTTTTCGTTCTCTTCTTTTTCCTTATCAAACCATAATAGTTCATCGTCATCCACTTCACCATTATAATTGATTAAAATTTCTTCTCCCGCTTTTATATCCTTATACGCGAAGAAGTTAAAAGTATGATTCTCGAAGACAATTTCATACGTTGCATTCGGATTATATGCATGATTAAATAACATGCCGTATCCTAACAGGAATGCCGTATGATTTACCCCATACTCAAATGCGTAGTCAGCAAGTAACGTTTTTTCAATGTGTTCATGCTGTTCATTTGGATAAGAGATAACCGGTGCTGAGTGAATCAACTCACCCTTTTTAATATCACGAGTTGCAAATACACCTCTATTAAATTCTCCATCACTAAGTTCAGAAGTCTTAACTTCGATCATATGCGTCACCTATATAATTCTTTCTTTGAAGTATTTTATCCCGCTATTTGCGAGGTTCAACTAATAATCAGTAGGTATTAGTCTCACTTTATCTCCTTAAGCTTGGCAGAAAACGCGCAGAAAAGCAATTAAATTACTATCAAGTATTCATTTAAATGAAAAAAGAGCACATCATTTGTGCTCTTCCCAAGCAATATTACTTTTCTAAAATATCTTCTAACAACTTCACTTGCTCGCTAACAGTTTGTAACGTCTTCACTGACGTATCATTTCGATGTTTTTCTTCTTCCACACTCGCTAGCACTTCTTCTGTAGCTGTAGAAGTTTGCTGAATTACGTTAGAAGCATGCGTAACATCCTTTACGATATTCGTCGTTTTAACTTGGAAACTTTCTTGATGAACAACAACCTCTCGCATTACTTCATTAATCGCATCAATAAACTTCCCTAAATCCGTTACATTTGTTAAAACGCTTGCTAACATTTCGTTACACTCTTCTTGTACTCTTTCTGACTTCTCTACCTGCACTTCTACCTTACTTGCTTGATTACTAAACTCCTTCAAAATCCCTTGAATTCTTCCCGCAGAACGATTTGATTCTTCAGCAAGCTTTAACACTTCACTCGCTACAATAGCAAAACCTTTTCCATGCTCACCTGCCCTGGCAGCTTCAATATTTGCATTTAAAGCTAGCAAACTCGTCTGACTTGAAATATTCGTTATTACATCTACAATTTCATTAATTTGTTTCGATTGCATCATTAAATCTCTAAATATAATTCCAGACTGTGAAACAACATCATTTAAACTTCTCATGTTAGCTTCAAAATTTCTTAAAGTATTTACGCTGCCCTTTGAAATTTCTAAACTTTCATCCACACGAGCCGATGCAGTTCTTACTTGAGAGATGATTTGTTCAATATTTCCCTCCATATCATTCAATACTTCTACCGAACGATACATCATCTCTGATTGTGATTGCGTACCAACTGCTACCTCTTCAAAGGCAAAATTAATTTCACTCATCGATTCCATCGACGTGTTCATATTTTGTCTTAAATGATTGAAATTACTATCTAGTTTCAAAACTGTTTCACCAATAAGCCTTTGCGTCTCTTCTAGCTCCTGAGCTTTTCTCATTACTTCTTGCTTCTCATCACTTAAACGAAGGAGCAGATTAGAACCGATTTTCGTGACACCCCACATAGCGATTGTTACAATCGCTAACAAACTTGCGAAATTAGCAGCTTCAGACGAGGCTGTATAAGCAAAAAATTGCTCCGGCCAATAGCTACAAAGGATAAATGTGATCACAACAGCTACCCCGCCAAGAATTAAAATGAGGCGCTCACTTAAGTAAATAAGTGAAACAGCTAATGTAAAATAGACCATTTGAAATACAGCCGGGCTTTCATTAAAAGCTTGTACCATAATGTAAGACATTGTAAGCAACATAAATGTCATGATATATTTATACGCTGATTCCATACTTTTTATAAAAGTAAAAAGCGTTCCAAATACAACGACAGAAATACCACAAATCCAAAACGCTATTGCTCTCTCTGTAAAAATATATCCATAATACCCAATCGCGATTATCCCAAGGAAGAAACTAAAAATCGTTATAAACAGTAATAAATGATTTTTCTGTGATTCTTTCTCAAGGTTAGAAAAACAAGTCCTCTTTAACCACTCCATATGAAGCCCCACCTTCTACTTATACATATCAATTACTTCAGTTTAAATACCGCACTCACTGGGTTATGATCGCTATTTTCAAACTTTAAATCTTTCCCTTGTACATTTACAATCTCTACATTCGGTGAAACGATAAAGCCATCAATAATAGTGACGAAATTTTCACCTTCTACATATTTCTTTACATCATCTCTCACAGTCATAACAGACGGATCTACAGCCCACTTAAAGCCACCGTCCGTAAAGTCCTTCGGTAACTCTACTAACCACTCAGGACGCTCTTTCACGAACTTCGGATCACTTAATTGAGCGTTTGAAACTAATTGATTCCAATCTCCGCCCATTATTACGTAATCGCCATTTTCATACTGCTTGTTCATATATTCTTTTAAATACTCTACTTGCTGTTTTCTAATTTTCCCGCCTTCATCATAAGCAGACAAATGTAAATTTACGAGTCTAACATGTTTCCCATTATTAACAGGTATTTTATGTTCCACAATTGCCCGATCTAAATCAAACAAACGCTTTGGCCACGGCTCCATTCCAGGAAGCTGGAACCTCTTCGCTTCTTGAACAGTGTATTTAGAAAACGTACTTAATCCAGCCTCCGCATATCCCATTGGATTTGTTATTGGCACCGGAACCCATTTCGTATCGTAGTTCTTGCCAAATGACGAAACATAATCAGGTAATCCTTTTTTCAAAAATTCATGTTCATTTACATCAAATGAACGAAGTGACTTTATATCAACTTCTTGTAATAGCGCAAAATCACTATTTTCATTTTGTAAAAACGAAAGCATATTCTTTAAATTAGTTTCTGTTTGCTCTTTACTACTTGAACCAGACCCCTTTCCCCCATCCATAAAGAAATCTTGCTCCTTATCTAACCCTGCATATCCAATATTAAATGTTGTAACTTTAAATTCATTTCCAGTCGCTAATACGCGCTCCTTATTATTCTCCACCTTCAAGCTTGTAACATCAGCAGGCTGTTCTTTAGTAAGTGTCATATACGCTAGAAATCCTCCTACAATGCCCGCTACTACTAAAACACATATAAATACGATTTTAAAAAATTTCTTCAAATAAATGACTCCTTTTCACGCGAATTTATTTTTCTTTATTTTCAGTCAAATAAAGAAAACGACACACATAAGAAACATTTTATCATAATTAAAACCGTATATCACTATATTTAGTTGATAAGTAATCGATCCTGTTTTAATTACTTAAAAAACCTTCAGACATCAAAAAAAGAAAAGTTACACCCACCTCCTCACTGGAAATTAAACGGTATATTTAGTACACTATATGTAATAATCATAGGCGATGGAGTTCGCCATAAACGCTGCTTAGCTAATGACTCCTACCAGTATACATACTGGTAGGAGTCTATTTTTTTGAGCAAGCTATTTAAAGAGGTGAGAAAATTGATTTATATTATCGTCGGCATTGCCGGTATATTAGGAGCTCTTTCTCGTTATTATTTAGGTCTTAATATCACCACATTTTGGCATCATTCATTTCCATTAGCAACATTAGTCATTAACTTAATCGGTTGCTTCTTCTTAGCGTGGCTAACTACTTATATCGCTCGACTAAACATCTTACCTTCAGAGGTTATCACAGGCATCGGGACTGGATTCATCGGTTCCTTTACGACTTTTTCAACATTTAGTGTAGAAACTGTGCAATTGATCAATCATTCTGAGTGGAGCATAGCCTTCTTATATGTATCATGTAGCATACTTGGTGGCCTCATTATGTCTGGCCTTGGCTATACACTTGGAGATTTCTTAATTAAGAAATCTCTTACGGAAGGTGATTACTCATGATAGAAGCCTTATTAGTCGCAACAGGAGGATTTTTCGGTGCGATTACACGATTTGCAATTAGCAATTGGTTTAAGAAAAGAAATAAAACACAATTTCCAATTGCTACATTCCTTATTAATATAACAGGGGCATTTTTACTCGGATATATAATTGGCAACGGAGTTACTACAGGCTGGCAACTATTATTAGGTACTGGATTTATGGGCGCATTCACGACATTTTCTACGTTTAAATTAGAAGCTGTTCAGCTTCTCGATCTTAAAAAACTGTACATCTTCCTTTTATATTTAAGTGCTACTTACATAATTGGTATCCTCTTCGCATTCCTTGGGATGAAGCTGGGTGGAATATAAAAAAAGCGACTCTATTGAGTCGCTTTCTTTCATAAGAAATATGTCCCGCCATATGGAATGGAAAATAAACCAGCTGGATGTACATCGTAATGTACAATTTGCATCGGAAGTTGTGAATACGGCATATACTGACTTTGCATCATTTGTGCAGCTTGTGCTTGCTGCTGCATGTGAATAGCCTGATACACAGCATGAATTGTTCCCTGTGCTCCTGCCCAAGTAATAGCCGACCCTACTTGTCTTCCATTATAAAAATGATAGTTCATCATGATTCATCTCACTTATTCTTTTTCTTCCATATGGTATGTTGCTATTTCATAGTGAGTGCTTTGGCCCCTATTGGTAGCACCTATCTATTGCTCTTTTTCAGTTTTGAAGTAATAAATCCAAATAATAATACACCAATACCACTAAGGAACAATACATAACTTATCGGTACTAGGAAAAAGAAAGGTTCTTCAAGGAATCCATCCGCTCCTACTTTACTGTTTGAAGCATGTATAGTTAAAGAAATAATCGCTAAAATCATTAAAGAAATAGCTACTACGTATTTATTTTTCATTTCACATTCTCCTCTACTCATGTAATTCTCCTTAAATTATTAACATCATATTACCTAAAATAACATTAACAGTCAATAATTTTTTATCGTTAAACAATAAAGAATTATTGACTAGACTAATAACAAAAAGGTTTGCGAAGCATCTTAAATCACTTCGCAAACCTTCTAAATTATAAATATTTACACTTCAAATCTCTTGCTTAATACAATGTACATTGCGCAAAATAGCACGAATATCCCAGCATAAATTAACAAAATCTCTACACTAAACATATCCGACAATGGACCAAATATTATCATTCCTAAAGGAAGCGCGCATGAATTCGCAATTTGTACAAGGCTGAACATCCGTCCGTGCATCGATGGTTCTACTTTCTCCTGCAATAACACAGTAACTGGTGTATTGAAGCACGGCATTGTTATACCAATTAAAAAATTAAATACTAAATACATAATAAATATCGGTGCTATTCCGAGTCCAATCATAAGCAGTCCATATAATGCACAAGCTAGCGCTGTTGTATACATACGATTACGAAAGCCACCCCACGCCGCAATCAATACACCACCAGCTGCCGCACCCGCACTAAAGGTCATCTCACTAGCAGTAAGTCTCCACATTTCGGCCCCGAAAGAACGAGTTACCATTAAAGGTGTTAAAAAAGCAGCTGGACTTATTAAAATCATGACGATAATTAATAAAACGATTAGCCTTTTAATAAATACATTTTCTTTTAAATAAGAGAACCCTTCTTTAATTCCTTGTAAATTAGATTTTTGCTTACTCTCTACATTCACATGTCCTTCCACCTGAATGATAAACATAATACTAATTCCAATCATAGCCGTAATAACATCAATAAAAAGTGTTGTTTCAATGCTGGCAATAGAAAGAATCGTCGCACTTGCTGCTGGAGAAAGAAACATAATTAAAGATGTAATACTGCTATTTATTCCATTTACTTTCATAAGATACTCTTTCGGAACAATTTGCGGAATTAATGCATTTACAGCTGGCGTTTGTACTCCTGTTCCAGCTGAACGAATGAGTAACACAATAAAAAGTAACCAAATACTTTTATATCCTGTTAAAAATAAAATTGCTAAAACTAACGTCGCAATCGCTATAATCCCATCCGATAACATAATCATCTTTTTACGGTCATAACGATCAATCCAAACACCTGCAAACAAAGATATCGCAATTTGTGGTAGGAAACCGCAAACAGTTGAAATAGTCAACATCACTCCTGATGATGTTGTAAGGGTGATATACCATATAATCGCGTATTGCACGAGAGAGGAACCGAACAACGAAATAGTTTGAGCGGTCAAAAATAATATAATTTTCGTTTTCCAATTGTTTTCACTCATATGTTTCACACCCCCTTAACTAATCCTGTCTCTATATCAAAGATGCTATCTGCCCAATCAAGATAAAAACTCGCTTCGTGAGATACGAGTATAATGCTGCCCTTAAACTGAATTAGCGCCTTTTGCAAAGCTTCCTTCGCTTCTGCATCTAAATGATTTGTCGGCTCATCTAAAATTAAGAAGTTACAAGGTGATAGTAATAATCCGCACAGTTTCACCTTCGATTGTTCACCACCACTTAACGTACGAATTTCTTGCGAGACGTGCGTATCCTTCACACCACACGCAGCTAAATGATGGCGTATTTCCTTCATATTCAGTTTAGGAAACTGCCCTGAAATAATTTGAAGCGGCGTTAAAGAATCATTGCTCCAATTTAAATCTTGCTCATAATATCCAATCTTTATTTGCTCTGAAAAGTGAAACTCTCCAGAAATACTAGCAATATTTCCAACGATTGTTTTTAATAAAGTAGATTTCCCTACTCCATTGAAACCTGTAATAACAAGTTTTTGCCCACCCATTACTGAAAAATTCAACTTTGGTAAGAGAGCGAAGTCGTAACCAACTTCAAGGTTATTTACTTCAAAAACTGTCTGAACTGAAATGGGAAGTCCCTGAAAATGAATAGACGGTTTATGAGTAAAACTTGGTGGCGCAATTCTTTCCATACGCTCCAATTGTTTTCGACGACCTTGCGCTATTTTTGAATTCACCCCAGCAATATTTCTACGAATATACTCTTCCGTTTTTTCAATTTTCTTTTGCTGTGCATAATATTGGCGAATGTAATCTTTTCGCAAATGCTCCTTCTGCCTTACAAAATCTGAGTATTTACCGTAATACTTCTTAACTGTTCCGAACTCTACATCACATATGCAAGAAGTTACTTTTTCCAGAAAATCAAAATCATGTGACACTACAATAAACGCTCCTTCGAACTTCATTAAATAGTTAGCAAGCCACTCCACATGCTCCTTATCAAGAAAATTCGTCGGTTCATCTAGTAATAAAATATTAGGCTCTTCTAATAAGAGCTTCGCTAAAATTACCTTTGCACGCTGCCCTCCGCTTAATTCACCAATAACACGATCCATCCCAATTGCATCAATACCTAAACCAGCTGCCACCTTATTCGTAATACTGTCTACTGAATAAAAATCACGAGCCTCAAGCTGCTCTTGCATTTCAGCCGCTTTTAGTAGTTGATTCTCATCTCCAGTCATTGCACTTTCTTCATATAACTTGTTCATTCTCTTTTCCATTTCATACAAATCATAAAAAGCTCTCTTTAAATATTGTGAAATGGTATAACCCTCATCAATGTCAGCGTATTGATCAAGATGCCCAATTTGAATATTAGGTTGCCACTTTATGTCTCCCTTATCAGAAATAATTTCCCCCACCAATATTTTCATTAATGTGCTTTTTCCTGCACCATTCTGTCCAACAATCCCCATATGCTCCCCTTTATGCAAATCAAAAGAAGCATTCTCGTATAATACTTTATCTATAAAACTATGTGATAAACTTTCAACTTTAAGTAAACTCATTTTTATTCCTCTTTTCCTGAAATTAAAAAAAGCAGAGAGATAGCGTCATTCGACACTAGCCCTCTGCTTCGTGGTTTTTCCTATACTACTCCAATTTACGGTAAAGACTCATCGGAATAATATACACAAAGGGCCATAGACAAAGCATTGTCTATGGCCCCTTAATCTATTTTATACACCAGCTGAAAAACCATAACGAAATAAGCATAGATAAACTATACTTTTTTAGAAAAGTTATTCAGCCGATGAATATAGGGGATTTATCCCCCTTGATTAAGCTCCGTACAACGCTTCACCGTATACATTTGTGCGGAGCAAAGTTTTCTAATGAGTTTTACAAATTTTATATAAAGCATGTTCTGCACCTTCCTTAATACTTAAAAGGGATTTTAGCATACGGTTTTACGAAGCGTCAACATTACTTCCAAATCTTTCAACTACTTGTTTTCAAAATATTGCTTCTGAAACATACACATTCTTATCGCATTATGATAGTTACCATCAACGAAAAACTCATCGATAAGTTCACCTTCTACAATAAATCCAACCTTTTTATAAACATGTACTGCTTTTTCATTTTCCTTATCCACAACTAAATATATCTTATGCATATTTAATACAGCGAAAGCATAATCCATTGCTAAACGCGTCGCCTCTACTGCATAACCATATCCTTGATAATTCGGATCAATAATAATTTGGAATTCTGTTCTACGATGAATATAATCGATTTCTACTAACTCAACTAATCCAACCATTTCATTGTCTTTCTCAACGATAAATCGGCGTTCGCTTTGATCATGTATATGTTTATCGTATAAGTCTTGTAGCTCCACAAATGCCTCATATGGCTCTTCAAACCAATACGACATAATATGCGCATTATTATTCAGTTCGTGTACGAACTTTAAATCTTCTCGTTCTAATGGACGTAACTTCAATTCCTGATTCATTCCTATAACCTCCAAGTAAAAGAAACCTCTTCACTTAATTTCTCAATTTTTTTCGATTTCAAACGCCCTAATTTCATTGTAAACTTTCAAGCAACTTGAAGGTCAAGATGTAAAAAAGTAGTGCAAACTTACGTCTGCACTACTACTCTTTTCTCAAATCTCTCATATTCGATATGTATAAAGCAATAACTAAAACAAGAATTGCTCCTGCGTATAATAACGTCTCCATCGGTTCCTCATGAGACACAATAATTAATCGAATTAAAGCCGTAATTCCGATATAAATAAAATAGCGTAACGGGAAATGATAATTCGATTTAAAATACTTAATAATTAATGCAATGAACTCGAAGTATAAGAAATAGACGATGATACTTTCAACCAATTTATAAGACGTATACTCTTTTGACGAAAAAATATACTGCACAAACGTGATCGTCTCATTCACTAAGAAAATCGATAACACAATGGATAATATAATTAAAGCTATATTTAATATCCATTGCAAAACACTAGCTATAACATGATCGATATTAAATGACTTCATATTCTCTTTAGACTCCCCTTCGTATAAGTACTTATTTATTATAGCAAAATTACGATTGGAAAGAAGTTAAATCATATATTCGTCCTTTGTTGTTGCCAGTATAGGGAAGATTTAGTGTGTGGAGAATTCTGTTTACAACCATACCCGACGAAACATTGAGAAACTCTTTCAAATTACCATTCGTACATGTCTTACTAATGAGCAATGCATAATCTCGTATAGCATCCACATGTGCCACTTTTGAAAAATCTTTACAACTTGTACAACGCCAACCCTTCTTAACTTTAACCATTGGAATAACTAAGCATTTCTCACATTGTACTCCATTTAGCAACTCCTCTTTTTCTATTTTATATTGCTCAAGTATATTTTGTTGAAGTGGAGAATGCTCCGCTATTATTTGATGAATGAGCCTATCTACATTATCTATAACTTTTCTCTTATATTTACTTTCAAACCACTTTATTTTATGAGGTAAATTGGCACTATGAATAATTGTATGAAGAAGATTGTCATCTGAAGATTTTATAATGGTACGAGGCGAGCTAATAACAACGAGGGACTCAATTGGAAGACTAGAGGAAAATCCATGTGAGTTTAACCATTTCTTTAGTTGTATTTCTTGCCTTTTTATTTGTAAAACCGGATCTGGAAATCCCTCTGAATTTCCTTCTGTTATTCGGATAAGTTGATTAAACTTTGCATCAAACATTAATGTACCTGCTATATTTTTTATCTCAAGAAAAAGAAGAAACTTTGTGGAAAGGATAATAGTATCAATTTGAAAGTATTTATCATAATTACATAAGCGAACATCATGTAAAACACTATACTCTTTCTCAGAAATAAAACTAAGCGGATAATCAATCGCTTGCTCTCCTTTATACCCCGCCATGTGTTTTGCCAAGTTTTCTCCAATTAAATTTCGTTTCGGATGATGTACAGGTAACCTTCTAAGAAGTGCTTCTAACTGCCTTATATAAATCGGTATTTTTCTCTCTTTCACAATCACCTCAAACACCCCTTTACAAATATATCAACGATTTTTTCAATATATCTATCACAACTCACAATATATCAACGATTTTCTCAATATATCTATCACAACTCACAATATATCAACGATTTTTCCAATATATCGATTGGTCGACAATATCTGACACTACCTCACTCCAATCACTCACAGCATATCCTAGAAAAACATCTTCAGCAAAAACTTAAAATCGCATTTCCTCATAAAAAAACATAACCTGCTCCTCCAGCAAAGGTATGATTTTTAACCCTGCGATGCCACTCTATCTATAACCTTGCTGTGAATTCCACAAAATCCATTTGTACTTATACCAACTTTCACTTTTTTCACACTGAAACTATATCCGTTAAAATCGTTTCATAACGTTATTACTTCCGCATAGCTACAATTTATATAATAACGGTACAGTACAAATAACGTACTGAATCACTAAGTATGGGGGAATAACGATGAAAGAAGCGTTACTATTAGTAGACATACAAAATGATTACTTTGAAGGCGGCAATATGGAATTACATCAACCTGAAAAAGCCGCACAAAAAGCGAAAGAAGTCTTGAAAGTATTTCGTGAAAATCATAAAACAGTTATTCACGTACAACATATCGCGAACAATGAAGGAGCTACTTTCTTCTTACCTGATACAGTAGGTGTTCAAATTCATGATGATGTACAACCGATTGTTAACGAAAGAGTCCTACAAAAACATCACCCCAACAGTTTTTTAAGAACAAATTTATTAGAAACATTAAAGACAGAGAAAATAGACCGACTAGTCATTTGCGGTATGATGACTCATGTATGTATTGATGCAACAGTGCGCGCTGCCAGTGACTTCGGATTTCAATGTATTGTAATTGAAGATGCTTGTACAACAAAAGATTTAGAATTTCAAGGAAATCTAATCCCTGCAGTACACGCTCATCAATCGTTCATGAGTGCATTAGAGTTTGGTGATATTTATGCAACAGTCATGTCAGCAAACTGTTTTATAACCAAAAGCAAATAAAGAATTACAGTTCCATATGAAAAAAGAAAGGATAAGTATCTTATTCTTTCTTTTTTTCCATCGTCTTAATGACAGTATTTATACGATAATCACCATAATGTAAAACATCTGCAAGAGTCTCTTCTAATTGCTGATGCGAAGATGTGTGAAGAGTCATGACATAGCAACCATCGCCGCTTATACGATACATTTCAGTAATTACGTCCGTTTTTTCAAAAAAATTTTGAATTTGATTATGATAATGCGGTGCATGCAAAAATAGTGTAACAAAGGTCATAATAGATCCTTCTAGCTTAGCCCTGTCAATATTTATCGTATATTTTTGAATGACACCTGCCTCTTCTAATTTATTAATTCGCTTCCCAACAGCCTGACCAGTCAAATGTACTATCTCCCCAATTTCCTTCCAGTTCATTCTAGCGTTTCCTTGTAGTAATTGTATAATCTTAAAATCTGTTGAATCAAACATGGGTATCCCCTTCCTATACGAAACGAATTCTATAAAATCTTCATTTCTCCTACAGTTTTTCTCAAAAGTTTTGCACTACAATCGATTAGCTCTATTAGCAATTACATTATTGTTAGTGGCTTTCCTTCTTCTTTACAATGTATTTTTTGGATTACTCGTAGGCACTACAGCAAGCTAGCAATTTTTTATAAATATGAACAAATTTTAGGAATTAGTTTATCTTTTTTTAATGTTTTATTTAGAGGCAGTTTATAGTCGGGTATTAACATAAGAAACGTAGCAACTAAGTTCATATATGACGCACTGCTACTATAATCGCTAACCGTACTACTTGAAATCATAAAATAAGGAGACGATAAAACATGAACAAAAAAGCAAAAGCACTATCATCCGTATTGCTCGGATTCACATTAGCATTAACAGGGTGTGCTGGTACTAAAGCTGAAGAAAATCATGGGAAACAAAAACAAGAACAAGTTGCTAAAGAAACAAAAAAGGAAAATAAATTAACTAAAGGGCAAAAAATGGCTAATATTCTTAGCGAGACAAATTGGCAAGGTACACGAGTGTATGACAAAGATAAGAATGACTTAACAAAAGAGAATGCAAATTTCATTGGTCTTGCAAAATATGATGCGAAGTCAGGCAGATATGAATTTTTTGATGCTAAAACAGGTGCAAGTCGTGGCGATAAAGGAACTTTCTTTGTCACAAATGATGGGAAGAAGAGAATATTAATTTCAGAATCAATGAAGTATCAAGCTGTCGTTGACATGACAAAACTAAACAAAAATGTATTTACTTATAAACGAATGGGGAAAGACGCTAACGGTAAAGATGTAGAAGTTTTCGTTGAACATGTCCCATATAAAGAAAAAGAACTTTCTTTCACTGATCCGGACAAGCAGCTGAACACGACTACAGGAGATATTGTTAAAAACGTTGATGGAGATAAAATTCTAGGCGATACCCTTTGGCATGGAACAAAGGTATTAGATGAAGCTGGTAATGATGTAACACAGTTTAATTCGAATTTTATAAGCCTAGCAAAATTTGATGACAAATCTAATAAATATGAGTTCTTCAATAGCGAAACAGGTCAAAGCCGCGGTGATTATGGCTACTTCGATGTTGTACACGAAAATAAAATAAGAGCCCATGTTTCCATTGGAAATAATAAATACGGTGCTGCTCTTGAGCTTACTGAACTAAATAAGAATAAATTTACGTATAAAAGAACTGGTAAAGACCAAGCTGGTAAGGATATAACTATATTCGTTGAACATGAACCTTATAAAGGTGATATGAAACCACAATTTAGCTTTTAAAAACGTTTGATTAAAGATCCTGTACTGAGTTGCAGGATCTTTCTTATTAAGCAAGAGAACGAAAAGACGAAAAACATGTAGCTTTTCGTCTTCACAATATTCCCTGATGATTTACAAAACCTAAAAACATACCGATACAAAATAAAATAAATCCAATTAGAATTAAGGGAAGAGTTAAGCCACCCCAAGCTGGTTTATTAGCAAACGCCCTTATTTTAAAATTAATCCTTGCTAAAGACATGATAACAATACCCGCTATTGATAAAATTGTAGTTACATAAGTCATTTATAACAATACTCCTCTTCTATATTGATTTTATATCTCTGCAAACCATCTGCATAAGTGTTATAGTCCAATATTCATACATGCCATTACAATTGTAGCAATCCAGCTTTGTGCCACATCATTTGTAAAATTCATTCTTCACTCCTAAAAAAAGACAGAACCAGACGGTTCGGTCTTTTTTGTTTTATAATAATCTCTTTTATTTTTGCTACAATACCTTTTTCTTATAAATCTTACGCTAACACAGCTTTTAATTAACTTATCCTGAAATATTATGAATTTGCGTTCAACTTATCTAAAATACTTTTATCTATTTTCGCTTGATTCACTTTAGCTATTTTAGAAACAATCCCACGGCGCTCTTCCCAATCAATCAAATAATATTGATTTTTTTCCAATTTATTTTGCATGGAAATTTTCAGTTCTCTTTCTTCCCCTTTTTTATCGTACACCTTCTCATCATAAACATGATACGTAAGAACTTCTCCATTACTCAATTTTTCGTTTTCTACTGTAGAATCGGTCGTTACTTTTACATAATATTGTTTAGTCGAATAGTATCCATTCCCTGACTTCATATAGTAGAAAGCACCTCCTACTATAGCTAATAACACAAAAATTCTCATGATCCATTTCATATGATAATACCTAACCTTTCTATTCTACTTGTAAGATTTATACCCGTTAAAATATAAATCTTCCTTACCTTAAGTATGCTTTAACCATAAAGATGGTACAATTCAGTTTCCTTACACCCACATTACATTTTTGTAATTCTATCATTTTACAAAAGTTTCTTAAGTTGGCCGCAAACAAAAGAACATAAACTGTTTTAAGTTTTATTCCTCCAATTGCCACACTTTTAGCAACACTTGTTCAAGTAATAGGAATTACATTATTAATCAGCCCTCACCAATCAGGCCGCCCGGCAAATAGCGGGATAAAATTTGTGACCAAGTAAAAAAGCGCCCTACTTATAGGGCGCTTTTTTTATACTTAATGACTAATACTAGCTGTTGGGTATAATGTTGTTCCTCCAATTGAAACTTTTATTTCATTTGTTAATGGAACATTTTGTTCATTAATAATTGTTCTCCACCATTCCCATGCAAGACCTGTACATTCTCTTGCTACAATTTTTATATTTTTTGAGTTCGGTGGAAGAGGGATAACTGTAGAGTAATGAGCCGTTTTGTCTTTTCCGCTACCATCCCACGTTTTATGTGTTAGTACTTCGTTACCCTTTTGGTCAAATGTGAATTCATCCCAAGATACATCAAATTGAGCAACGTAAGCACCGTAATGATCAAGTGTCATTTTAGCACTTGAATATTCTGTAGTTGTCGTCTCAATATAATCTGTATTGTTATGAACAGCAGCAGTTGCATTATCTTTTAAGAAAGTACTTGTATATGAAATCGGGTATGCTGGATTTTTAAGACTTAATTCAGCATTATCTTTAATGATATTTCGGATTTCATTGAAATCTTTAGTAACAACCTTGTTATGCTCTTTCGCATCTCCACCTAATACTACAGCAGTAAAGGTACTTTCTTCAAAAATACCTTTATACTGTCCACTTGTTTCAACGCTGTTATTCTTAAGTAAGGCTTTAAAAGCAGCTTGTACATCTTTGCTCTTAGATGTTGTTTCTAATTTTACATAAATCGTTCTACCATAAGCTACATTTGAAACCATAACAGGTGGAGCCGAATTACTTACGCCTTTTCGAGTTAACTCGTCAAAAGTAACACTATTATCAAAAAGGTCAGATGGATTATTAGGTAGTTCAGCACTTACCGTATAAAATATTTGCTTATATGCGGCAACCATCACTTTTTTCTCTCCATTTGCAACCGCATTAAAATCAATGTTTAAACTGTTATCAAGATATTTAGCGTTAACATTAAGAGCACTTGCGATTTGTGATTTACTATAAACCATAGATTCCGTATACTGCATTCTTGCAGGTAACGTATGTGTTGTGGAATACTTTTCATTCCAAGTAGATACTAAATCGTCTACTGCTCCAGCTACATTACCATATGTCGGATTTTGGACAGTGATTGTATTTTCTTTTCTCATGCCCGGTAAGTCTATACTAATATTCAAAGGCTTTCTCTTAGCCACTAATAAACTTGGTTGATTGTCTGCAAAAGCTTTATTTGCAAGTTGTACAGCTCCTGGATACGTACGATTCACTACAGAATCAATAATTGAAATATCGACTGGTGACGTTGTAAGTGATTTTTTCTCGCGTTCCACTACTACAAATTTACCATTTGAATTGATACTTTCTTTCGGAACAAAACTCTCTACTTTATCACCATTTACAGCTAAAACCTCTTGATTATTATATTTAAGATTTGCTATACCAGTATCAATGCCACTAGCATTTTTGGTTACATCAGTTGCATTACTTGCTTGTGTTTCTGCGAAGGAAATAGATGAATAATTAATAGTGCATAGACTAACTAATAAACATGCAAGGAACTTTCTTCTCTTAGTGTTTTTCTTAATATTCAGAAAAATCACCCCGTTCTTTTTTTAGTAAAATATGATAATGATTGATAAATGATAGCTAACTAATACACTTACATAAATGCTTTTAAAAGTTCTTGAATTAACGGGATTACGCCACCTACAAATTTTAATACTGCCATTGCGATTTCCATATTATTTCCTCCTTTTTATTGCTACGAAAATATGATTTATCTTTATGCCCTCATTATAGTGACCCCTTACACTTTTATCAATACACTCTGATATGCAATATTACATATAAAAAAACAAGCTGAATTCTTTTGAAAAATTATACAGAGATATTTTTTCCGTTTGGTACATACTTGAAAAGGTGAAGCGTTCTTTTTCATTTTATGAGTAATCACATAAAAAAAGCTGCTGCCTATAAAATATAGACAGCAACTTCAACTAGAATGTCTTGCATAATCTACGCAAGACATTTTATAACTAATACACTGCGATCGGCCCATAAGGACCATTAATAATTTCTATTTTTGTTTCAAAAATATCTGTCAAAAGTGTTGGGTCCATAACCTCTTCTACTGTTCCGAAAGCAGCAATTTGTCCATCTTTCATAGCACAAATTTTATCCGAGTATTTAGCTGCAAAATTTATGTCATGCATAACAGTCAAAATTGTTC
Source organism: Bacillus sp. L_1B0_5 (assembly GCF_000836715.1). Classification (NCBI taxonomy): domain Bacteria; kingdom Bacillati; phylum Bacillota; class Bacilli; order Caryophanales; family Bacillaceae; genus Bacillus; species Bacillus sp. L_1B0_5. Next base: position 24,645 of record NZ_JXIS01000025.1, read on the forward strand.
GTCCAAATTCATTAGCTGCACGTCTCAAATGCTCCATCATTTGAACAGAACGAGCAACATCAAGGTTGTTCAAAGGTTCGTCCAAAAGTACATATTCCGTCTCTTGGCACAATACCATCGCTACATATGCCCTTTGTCTTTGACCACCAGAAAGCTCATCTAAATATCTATTCTCTAAACTAGTTAAATCTAAGAAATCGATATATTTAGAGATGATAGCCTCATCTTCTTTAGTCAATCTTCCCTTTGAATAAGGAAAGCGCCCAAATCCAACTAGTTGTCTCACAGTAAGCCTAGTTACAAAATGATTTTCTTGTCGCAATATAGTCAAAACTTTTGCTAAGTCTTTTGATTTTGATTCAGAAACATCCATATTTGCTACCTGAATTTGGCCTTCATCCATATCTAAAAGTCTGCCAATCATTAAAAGTGTCGTTGACTTTCCAGCACCATTTGGTCCAATTAAAGAAGTAAAGCCCGCTTTTGGTATTTCAATATCCAAAGGTCCTATTTTCACCTTATCAGTATAGAACTTTTTAACATTATCAATTTTTATCATAAAGCCCTCTTCCTTAAAACTATAGTTAAGAATATGATTCCACCGAATAATTCAATAATAACTGAAACTACACCTTGAGCATGGAATACATGATACATTAAAAAGTATGCGCTCGTCATTATTAAAAATCCTATAGCAAAAGCCATCGGAAAAATATATCTATGATCATAAGTTGATGCTGCCTGATAACTCAAAGTTGCTACTAAAAAGCCGTAGAAAGTAAGTGGCCCAATTAGAGCTGTTGAAATGGACATCAAAATAGCAACTAATACAAGCGTATAAATTACACTAGGTTGGTATTTAACTCCAAAAGAAGTAGCAACATCCTTTCCTAGTGACAAAACATTTAAATTCTTAGAATGAGCAAAAATTAATACTGCTATAATTATGATCATAGGAATTACAATAGGAAAATATGCAGGATCTGCATGATTAACAGAACCAAATAATCTTGCTTGTAAGATATCAAATTCTGAAGGCGCAAGTAGTTTTCTCATGAAAGTTGACACAGAATTTAGCCCGGTACCAATAATAATTCCAACTAAAAGCATAAGTTGTAAATTCCCGTATTTACCGGAAAGTAACCATCCATAAAGTATCAAACTCATGAAGACCATAACAACAACTTGGAATAAAAATGATCCAATTCCATTAAAATTTATTAACGCACTAGCACCAAAGAAGAATACTGTACTCGTTTGAATTGCTGAATAAAGTGATTCGAAACCTAAAAGTGAAGGAGTAATAATTTTATTATTCGTAATAGATTGGAAAGCAACTGTCGACAAGCTATGGCAAACCGCAGCAATAATCATTGCAACAATAGCTACTATCCTTCTCTTAACGACTGGGATAAAAGAAGGTGAATCTATCGGAACTGGATTGTTATAAACTAAAAGTCCATATGAAGAAAGAAGACCTAAAGCAATCAATGTTATCAGTAAAATCCAATAACGTCTTGCTTCCTTCTTAGACCGAAAAGCGCTAGCTGATCTACTTTCATTATGAAGGCTAGAATCGATTTCGACATTTTCTTTTTTTCTATATTCTAATGTGATCATCGTAGCCTCCTTGGTTTTCTTTGTCTCAATAAAATAGTAATAAACACGACTGCTCCCACTGTTGCAAGTATTAAAGAAACAGGTAATTCAAAAGGCTGTATAATTGTTCGAGAAATGATGTCACAGGCAGTTATTGATCCCATTCCGATCACACAAACCCAAGGTAAATTACTCCTAAGATCATCACCTCTAAACATTGAAACGATATTTGGCACAATTAATCCTAAGAAAGGTAAGTGTCCAATAACAGCTGCAACAATTCCAACTGCAACAGAGATAAGAGCAGTCCCAAAAAGAACAATTCTATTGTAATTAACTCCAAGACTTGTTGCGACATCTTCTCCTAGTCCAGCTAAAGTCAATCTATTAGCATACATAAAAATAAGAAAAGTAATGATAACAATCAGCCATAAATATTCATATCTTCCCACCTGAATGTTAGCAAATGAACCTACAAACCAAGTTTCAATACTTTGCGTCTTTTGAAAAAGGAGTCCTAAAAAAGTAGACACTGCAGAAATTACTGCTCCAAGCATCAATCCAATAATCGGAACAATTAAAGACGAACGAAGCTTAACTCTTCTTAAAAATAGAAAGAAAATCATAGTTCCTATAAAAGAAAAAATGATTGCACCAGTCATTCTTTGAACTAAAGTCGGGGCAGGAAATAATAAATACACAAAAAGCAGGCCTAAGCCTGACCATTCAATAGTCCCCGTTGTAGTAGGTTCAACAAAGCGATTCTGTGTAATGAGTTGCATTACGAGCCCTGCCATCGCCATCGCAGCTCCAGTAAGCATTAATGCAGCTGTTCTCGGAACACGAGTTATGAAAAACATCTCTGTCCCGTCCTCTTGTCCACGTATATCATAAACTCCAGTAAACAGTGATATAATCCCTAAAATTATAACAACTATAATCGCTATTATAAAAGGTTTTGTCCATAATTTATTGTGATTATAAAACTGGGGTTGAGAAATATTCTCAACCCTAGAAATTATATTTTTTGACACTGTTTCGTACTCCTTTACACTACTTAGCTAAAGTTTTTGCCACATTTCCAAATAACTCTATATAAGTTTGAATTGATTCATTTGTGTAAGTATCTTCTGGTGCATAAATAACTTGTTTTTTAGAAACAGCAGTTGTGTTTTGAAGAGCAGGTGATTTAGAAATAACATCCTTAGCAGGTGTTGACTTAGCTGCATCAGATGTTGCAGCATCACGATCTAATACGAAAATCCAATCAGGATTTGTTTGTGCAATAGCTTCAACAGAAACGTCATCACCTTTATGACCTGCAGTAGAATTTGAAACTTCTAACGCTGGAGTCCAACCGAAAATTTCATACATTGGTCCCCAAACGCGACCAGAATGTGGAGCAGCAAAACCAATATTACCACCAGTAACGATAACACTCATAACTTTATCTTTTCCGTTATAAGCAGATTTTGCGTTTTCAATAGATTTATCAAAATCAGCTACTAATTTTTTAGCTTCTTTATCTTTATCAAAGATTTTTCCTAAAGTAACTGTAGAATCTTTAAGTCCTTTTACTAAGTTTTCGCCAGGCTTAGTAGCTTTCTCAGAGACATCAAAATTAAGATCAATAACTGCTGCATTTGGTACTAATTTTTTGATTTCTTCGTAATGGTCAGCAAATCTTTGACCAACGATTACAAGGTCAGGGTTTGCCGCTGCAATAATTTCAAGATTTGGTTCACGGTGATTCCCAATATTTTGAACTTTTTCATCCTTTTTATATGCTGAATCAGCAGGCATGATATCCTTTGGAGCAGCCGCTAATTTAATTCCCCAATCAGATAAAGTTTCAAAAGTTCTGTTATCCAAAGCAACTACATTCTTTGGGTTTACAGGGACTTTAACAGTTCCATGAGCATCAGTGATTTCAACCGTTTTTGGCTTATCACTACCATTATCTTTATTATTAGCCTTCGAAGTTTCTTTACTTGAATCTGAGCAAGCTACTAACATTAAAGTGAAAACTGCTAGAATACTCACTAATTTTAAAAGCATAGATTTTTTCATATGTATACTCCTTATAGTGTGATTTATTTCGAAAATGATGACATCCATAGATTGAATTAGAAAGTAACTTTTATTCAATTGAATCGCTATTGATAATCATTTTCATTTGAACATCCTGTTAATTAGTATAGTCATTAATTCTGTGAAAATCTTGTGAATGGTGTGAATTCATAAAATCAGGCATAAAAAGTAATATGTGGAGTCAGGCGTGTTGATTAACCATGATTTCCTCTCCAAAACACGCTCATTAATAGCTAATATTTTCATAATCCATTTTTTTACGTCTTTTAATACTTCTAAGAAACTATTTGATTATCATATTTAATAAAAAAATGAGTAAAACCAAATGAAATAGTTTTACTCATTTTTTTATTATCTTATTTTTATCAGTCAATCATCGAATAGCCTCTGCCATGTATCGTTTGAATATATCTTTCTTTTTTCTCGCACTTTAACTTTTTTCTTACATACCCAATATATAAATCTACTACATTTGGATTTACTACTACGTTATATCCCCAAACCTGATTCAAAAGCATTTCACGGCTCAATATTGTATTTTTATTCTTGATTAAAAATACAAGTAAATCGTACTCTCGCTTAGTAAGCGAGAGGTTTTCGCCACCTTTTTTCACAATATTGCTAGATGCATCAACAAAGAGATCTTTAAACTGAAAAAAGTTTGTCTCATTTTGCTGAATACAGCCACTTCTCCTTAAAATCGCTTGAACTCTTGCTACTAATTCTTCTTTCACAAATGGTTTTCTTATATAATCATCTGCTCCTGCTTGTAATCCTGCTATGCAATCCTTGCTAGAAATATTATCGGTCACAATAATGATTGGTGTCTTTTTAACAAGCCGTATTTGTCTGCAAATTTCTGGTCCCGATATACTTAATGAATCCCAATCTAATATGATAATATCCCAGTCTTGTTCATATATTATATTTAAACCTTCGTTTTCATTGTGAAGTTTTAAAATGAAATAGCCTTCTTGCGTTAGACCGCTTACGATTTTCTTTGCTGAAGACCGTTCATTTTTAATCACCAACACCTGCTTCACCGATGGTTCACCTCTACTTCAATATAACTTATTTAGATAAAAAATTATCCCCAAAAAACAATTTAAGATTTATAAATTTAAAATTCCTAAATAATCCATGAAAACAGCTTATTAGGAGAACTCTATATAATCTTACAATAGGTATGGATAAAAACACAAAACATATCAATATTCGAATAAAACAAAAACTCAATGAAGTCTTATCAACCAGGTTTTGACGGGATAAACTTGTAATCATTAAGGGATACGCATTAAGGATAGAAGTGAAAGAAGTGAAGAATTAGAAGCATTCTATTTTTAAAATCCTAACTTTTCCACAAACAAAAGAAGCATAAACTTGCCGTGAATGTTACAACAAAACAAATAAAAATACCTATTATTAGCATGTGGCATTTAATCTTACTATTTTATTCATTAAAGCTTTTATACAACAAGTTCAATAACTTTAACAAAGGAGTTTTAGTATATTGGCTTAATGGTAAAAGTGTTTGTAATGATATCCTTTGCTTTTAGAGGTACCGTCAGGAAAATGCGGATTTACAACACTAAGCCCATTTTCCTGACGATTCCTCCGCTTTCAACAACGTTAAGAAAATTTTATATGAAAGAAAGTTTTGTTCTTTTAACCAAAAACGGTCGTTTATGGTTAGATGAACTACTCACAGCTATTTATGTGATGCCATTTTTTAGATGTAATCAAAGATAGTACAGTTGCATCATGAATTTGCCAAATTCCTTGTGTCTGTTGTCCCATATGGAAGGATCTCGTATATTTTTGCAGCAAGTGCCTGGGGAGATTCCTTTGCCCCTCTTTTAATCCAATCGTTAACAATATTATAGATACCGCCTGCTAAAAACAGGATTTGCATTCTGCTTATGTCATGATTGCGCGTAATATCCGCTTGAAAGACCTTTTCCATTGTGTAATTCAAATAATCAAGCATCATACTAGATATATTTGCATCAATTAACTTTCCTGACGGCTTCTGTGCAGACACAAAGCCCTCTATAATATATTCAATAATTAGCTGCATACTTTCATAAGGATCCAAACTATCAACCTCTTTCAAAAATTGTTGAACAATTTCATCCACTGATACTTGTACGACGTCGTAAACGTTGCGGTAGTATTTGTAGAATGTGACTCTGGCAACTCCAGCCTTTTTGCAAATAGCTGTTACGGTTATATCTTGCAGTTTATGTTCATGCAACAGTGCGCTCAATGCCTCCATAATGTATTTCTGAGAGTGTATACTGTCTTCTCTTGACTTCCTCAAAACTAACACATCCCTTCATTCTGTTCGTTTTAAGTGCAAATTATCACATAGTGCTTGAAAGATGAAAATTCACTGTTATACTTACACATGTAAGTACAATTGTTAGTGTATAAAAGGCCATCATTGCTGTCAATGTGTACCATTTTCTTTGTTTCCTACTGGCAATTTCCCGCCATTTTGCAAGCTATAAATAGGGTGAGATATACTGATACAATTTACAATATATATTTTAAAATCCTTTTATATGAATAATATGAGATTTTGGTGTTTGTACGTTTCTAAATTACAACGTAAGAACAAGACAAATTTCCAACGAAAGTAGGGTGAGATTTAATTGGCAAAATATCTTTATAAGTTAGGACATTGGGCAGTAAATCATAGGAAAAAGGTTATATTTAGTGCACTCGCAATTCTTATTGCATTTGTACTTATTGGAGTCAACATGGGTTCCTCTTTCAATGATGAAATGAGCATTCCGAATACACCGGCAGATAAAGCAGGAAAAGTAATTAAAAAAGAGTTTAAAGCGATGCAACCAGCTGGTGCACAAGTAAAAGTAGTATTTCAAGCACCAAAAAACGGAACCTTGGAGTCAGCGGAAGTACAACAGAAAATTGCAGAAGTTCTAAGTGAGATAAAAAAAGATTCAGCTGTTGATTTTGTGGCAGCACCGATGCAACTGCAGAATCTTAGTGAAAATAAGAAAATCGGATATGCAGTTGTTACGTATAAAGTGGAAGCGGAAAAGGTCACAGAAGCTTCTAAGGATAAGATTTTAGATAGTATTGAAACAACAAGGGATGCCGGCATTCAAACGGAGCTATCAGGAGGCGATATTAAGTTTTCCGACTCAGAGACTTCAGGTATGACTGAAATTGTTGGAGTACTTGTTGCCTTCGTAGTCCTGACATTTACTTTTGTGTCTCTTCTAGCAGCTGGACTTCCGATTCTCACTGCGATAATCGGATTAGCGATTGGAATGCTAGGAATCATGATTGGAACCAATTATGTGGAAATCCAATCTGTTTCCTTAACATTAGCTGCCATGCTGGGACTCGCAGTAGGCATTGACTATGCGCTTTTCATTATCAATCGCTTTAGACAGCAGCTCGCACAAGGAGATTCTGTTCCAGAATCTATTGCCATTGCAACGGGAACAGCGGGAAGTGCCGTAATCTTTGCAGGATTGACTGTTATTATTGGTCTTTTGGGACTGTCTGTTACAAAGATTCCATTCCTAATAGCGATGGGCGTATCCGCTGCTTTCACTGTATTCATAGCTGTGGTGGTTTCCGTCGTCATATTACCGGCCATATTAGGAATTATCGGCCATAAGATTGCCCCAACTAAACAAAATCGATTCTTGGAAAAGATGACTGGGGCAGGTAAGAAACGCACTGGTTCAAATAAATGGGGGGAATTTGTCGTAAGACGTCCTCTGGTTGTTTCGATTTTCGCAATCGGACTACTTGCAGTGATTACGATTCCATTTTTCCATATGAACCTTGGGCTGCTTTCTGATGGAACATCAAAGTCCACAGAAACGACAGAACGAAGAGCATATGATTTATTGACGGAAGCATATGGAGAAGGAATTCATGCCTCTTTAGCGGTAGTGGCAAAAGCTGAGGAAGCAACAGCTGAAACGCAAAATACTATGAACACCGTTGCAAAAGAATTGGGTAACTTATCTGACGTGAAAAGTGTGACACCAGCTATCCCTGGTCCTTCTGGAAAGATTTATATGATTTCCATCACACCAAAAACAGGACCTGACGATACAAAGACGAAGGATTTGGTAAATACGATTCGGGACAGATCAAACCAGACCGAGAAAAAAAATGGAATTGAACTAATGGTAACGGGCACAGCAGCGATGAATATTGATATTGTGCAAAAGCTGAGTGATGCCTTGCCAGTTTTCGCTGCTCTTATTGTGGGACTCGCATATGTACTCTTAGTTCTAGTGTTTAGATCTCTACTCATTCCATTAAAAGCAGTATTAGGGTTTCTACTGTCTCTTGGTGCTACGTTGGGAGCCGTGGTATTTTTCGTGCAGGATGGGCATTTCCAAAATTTATTTGGTTTCCCAGCTGCCAGTCCAATCTTAGCTTTCTTGCCTGTTATTCTGATTGGCATCCTGTTCGGACTTGCCATGGACTATGAGGTGTTTCTAGTAAGCAAGATGCGGGAAGTATATACACATACAGGCGACCCGAAGAGAGCTATTTTAGAAGGAATGCGAGAGAGCGGTAAAGTCGTAGTCTCAGCAGGATTAATTATGATGTCTGTATTTATTGGATTCATGTTGGCACCTGATAGCATCATTAAATCCATAGGCATGGCTCTTACATTCGGTGTTTTCTTCGACGCATTCATCGTGAGAATGACAATCGTACCTGCGGTCATGGCTCTCATGGGTAAGTCGGCCTGGTACTTGCCAAAATGGCTGGATAAAATTTTACCTAACATTGATGTTGAAGGCGAAAGCATTATACATCACATGGAAAACAAAAGTGAAAAGATATATAAACAGAACAGTTAAAGTTAATTCATAGTTATATTCATAAAAAAATCGCTTTCTTATAAAAGAGAAGTGGTTTTTTAGAGAAAGTATAGATCTCCTTCGCTGCTTATACAAATATAGGTAAAAACAATTTAAGAAGGTTTGTTTGCATCATTGTAAAATATAAACATAAATGAAACACGCATTTTGAAAAAACTTAATCAAAATGCGTGTTTTTAGTATAAATCTAGTAATTTTATCAATGGGTACAAATTGTCCTTTTAAATTGTAGAAATTCAATGAATATCATATACACGTAAGGTGGTCACTTCCCTGTCAAGTAGACAATAATAAAGATACGGTTTAAAATCTTTTATTTTTGTATGCATAAGTTTGCCACAAACAAAAAGAACCATAACCTCGCCGACCTGGCAAAGTTATGGTTCATATCATACAAAATAAAAAAACCACCAAATATGTATTGGTGGAGACGGTGGGAGTCGAACCCACGTCCAAAAATATCGGCACTTAAGCTTCTACGAGTGTAGTCGATATATTAGCATTTCGCGAACTCTTCGGCCTATCGACAGGCTTCCAAGTTGCTAGTCTGATTGTTCTCTTCCTTCGCCCTCAGACGGCGAACTCCGGCGTAGTCCACTTAGTTTGAGTCCCTTACCCTACCACATGGACGATGGAGGGAGGAACCTTTAGTGCAATTAAGCAGCTAAAGAAAGATTGTTTTGTTTGCCAATTATAGGCTTTGACGTTTTAACGAGGCCGATCCCCTCGACTCGCAACCTAAGCTCGAACTATCCCTGTCGAATCCGTAACGTCCCCATGATAAAAATGGAGCATACGAAGAAAATATCGTGATAGCTACTAAGAGCTGTTTTTCAATGTGCAACAACCTTACATAAGTTATTATATCATACGCGCGCCGTTTTACAAATGTAAATATCTGTATTACATCTTTTGGCGATCACGGAACACGCGTGCAATTTCACGTTTCGCTTCTTTCTCTTTTAAATCGTGACGTTTATCATATTGTTTCTTACCTTTTGCTAAACCAAGTGCCATTTTTGCAAATCCATTTTTCAAATAGATTCTAAGTGGAACTAATGCGTAACCTGTTTCTTTTGCAGCGCCCGCTAGCTTATCAATTTCTTTTTTATGAAGAAGTAATTTTCTCGTACGAAGTGGATCATGGTTGAAACGATTCCCTTGTTCGTATGTATTAATGTGCATATTATGAACCCATACTTCACCATTATGTATACGTGCAAACGCATCTTTCAAGTTCACGCGACCAGCGCGAATCGACTTAATTTCCGTTCCTTGAAGGACAAGCCCTGCTTCGTATGTTTCTTCGATGAAATAATCATGAAACGCTTTTTTATTTTGTGCAATAACCTTACCTGTACCTTTTGGCATATAACGTCCCTCCTCTATTTTTACTATTGTAACAAATGTAGATAAAAAGCGAAAGTGGCTCGCTCAGAATCTTTGGACATTGGAACTCCCGACAGAGAAGCGCTTTTTGCTTCGTCCGAGGGAGTGAAATGGCCCATAGATTCTAGCCACTGTAGCTAGATTCCATTAAAAGCGAAAGTGGCTCGTTCAGAATGTGAGGTGGATGGAGCTTCTGACCTTGAGGCGCTCTTTGCCTCTGGGGAAGAAGCGAAGCCGCCAAACATTCTAGCCACTGTAGCTGGATTATACAAAAAGCGAAAGTGGCTCGCTCTCAAGCCACCAATAAAAAAAGAAAAAGCCCCGCTTTTCATCAAAGCGAAGCCACTCTTTTCTTACTTACGCTTTTTCTTTTTCTTCTTGAATCCTGGTACGTTTTCGAAAAATCCTTTTTTCTTCTTGCCGTTACCATCTTTTTTCCCTGGCTGACTACCGGACGTAGATGCTGTTGCTGATGCTGATCCTCTTCCTGTACTTTTACCTTTGCCACCACGGTCAAATTTTCTACCTGTGCCACGTTCTCCGCCGCGCTCATTACTGCGCTCGCTACGTCCACCGCGTTTCTTTCTGCCTGTTCTTGGCTGCTCGATAACGACTGGACGATCTTTGAACTTACGGCGAGGTGTACCTTTCATGCCAACGATTTCAAAGTCGATTGCACGCTCGTCTTTATTTACGTTAATAACACGAATTGTAATTTCGTCACCGATGCGGAATACGTTTCCTGTACGCTCTCCGATCATAGCGAAATGCTGCTCGTCATAACGGTAGTAATCATCCGTTAAATAACTAACATGTACAAGACCTTCAATTGTATTTGGAAGCTCTACGAATAAACCGAAGTTTGTTACAGAGCTAATCATACCGTCATACTCTTCACCGATCTTATCAACCATATACTCTGCTTTTTTCATTTCATCTGTTTCACGCTCTGCTTCAACAGCACGGCGTTCCATATTAGAAGAGTGCTCTGCAATCTCAGGTAATTTTTCACGCCATTTTGCTTGCGTTCCATTGTCGACTTTACCATTAATAATGTATTCACGAATTAATCTATGAACAATTGTATCTGGGTAACGACGAATTGGTGATGTGAAATGTGTGTAGAACTCAGTTGATAAGCCGAAATGTCCTAAGCTATCCGAATCGTAACGTGCTTGCTTCATAGAACGAAGCATAACCGTTGAAATAACTACTTCTTCAGGCTGTCCTTGAACCATTTCAAGAATTTGTTGCAGCGCACGAGGGTGCACTTCATTCGCACGTCCTTTTACCGCATATCCGAAGTTCGTTACAAACTCGAAGAAACGCTCAAGCTTATCTTCTTTCGGGTCTTCATGGACACGGTACATAAACGGTACGTTCATCCAGTGGAAGTGCTCTGCTACTGTTTCATTCGCAACAAGCATAAATTCTTCAATCAACTTCTCTGATACAGAGCGATCGCGCATGACAACATCAGTCGGTTTTCCTTCTTCATCCACTAATACTTTCGCTTCTTTAAAGTCAAAGTCAATTGCACCACGGCGCATACGTTTTTCACGTAGAATTTGTGCCAATTGCCCCATCTCTTTAAACATCGGTACTAATGGCTCATAACGCTTAATTAACTCTTCGTCCTCATCTTCTAAAATGCTTCTTACGTCAGCATACGTCATACGCTCTGTCGTTTTAATCACACTTTGGAAAATCTCGTGTTTAACAACATCACCTAAGTTGTTGATTTCCATTTCACAAGATAATGTCAGACGGTCTACTTTCGGATTTAATGAACAAATACCGTTAGATAGACGATGTGGAATCATCGGAATTACACGGTCAACAAGATACACACTTGTCGCTCTTTCCGCTGCTTCTACATCAATTGGAGAACCTTCTTGAACGTAATGACTTACATCCGCAATGTGAACGCCTAGCTTGTAATTGCCGTTCTCAAGCTTCGTTACTGTAACAGCGTCATCTAAATCTTTCGCATCTGCACCATCAATCGTTACGATCATTTGATCACGTAAATCACGGCGATCTTTTAAATCTTCTTCTGAAATCGTTTCTGGTACACTGTTTGCATGCTCCATCACTTCTTCAGGGAATGCTAAAGGTAAATGATGTTTATGAATGACAGATAAAATATCTACTCCTGGATCATTTTTATGACCTAGAATTTGAATAACTTCACCTTCTGCACTTAAACGATTCTCTGGATAGCTCGTAATTTTCACAACTACTTTATGACCTTCTACAGCACCCATTGATGCACTTTTCAAGATAAAGATATCACTCGTCCAGCGCTTATTGTCAGGTATAACGAACCCAAAGTTTTTCGATTCTGTATATGTACCAACTAGTTCTTTCGTTCCACGCTCTAAAATGCGTACAATTGAACCTTCTTGACGTGAACCGCTTGATTGAGAACTAAGGCGTGCTAATACTGTATCGCCATGAAGTGCACCGTTTAATTCTGTAGGTGGGATGAAAAGATCATCGTCTCCCGTTTTCTTCTCTTCTGGCACAACGAAAGCAAAGCCACGTGCATGTCCAATTAACTTACCTCGTACTAAATTCATCTTTTCAGGAAGACCGTAACGGTTGCTACGTGTACGAATAACAAGTCCCTTCTCTTCCATCATTACAAGTGCCTTTACAAAATCTTTAAAGCCCTCAGAACCTTCAATTCCAAATGCCTCTTCTAACTCTTGTATCGTTAGCGGTTTATACGCTTCTTCTCTCATAAATAATAACAACTTATCAATATGTTCTTGTATGATTTCTTCCAAGTAGAAATACCTCCTTTAAACCCTTATATTATTTAGTGTATCCGAAAGATGGGGGATGTATAAAGTGAAACTTTAATCAGTCGGGGTTTGTTCATCCCCCCACTGATTATTAGTTGAACCAATCGGGCCTTTACGGGCAGTTGATTCCTACCTAACTTCTTTGCTTTCGCTGAATTTCAAGGTAGGAGGCCTACTGCCCGTTAGTGCGGGATAAAGTGAAACTTTAATCATCTCCCAATGATTTTTTTACAGCTTCCATAAAAAGTTCCTTATGAAAAAAAGAGGCAACTAGATCTTACCAATCTAGTTGCTCCAAGAAGTTATATACATCCTCATGTAGCTCGTCACGTTGTTTATCAAGTGTAATGACATGCGTAGAGTCTTCATACCATTTAATGTCTTTTAACGTAGATTCTACACCGTTATAAATAATGTTAGCACTATCTGTATTAATCATTTCGTCATGACGTGCTTGTACAACAAATGTTGGTGCATAAATCATATCCACATTGTTACGTACGTCAGCAATTAATTGTTGTAATGCTTTTAATGTATTCATCGGTGTCTTTTGGAATTCCAACATTTCTTGTTCAATTTGTTCTGGTGATTTTTGCTCACGTTTTTTATATTCGCGGGCATATGCCAATATACCTTGGTACATCGTTTCTTCGCTCTTAATATACATCGGTGCACACATTGGTACTACACCTAAAACCGGTACTGTATAACCTAATTTCAAAGAAAATACACCGCCAAGTGACAATCCAACAACAGCAATTTTCTCAAAACCTTTATCTTTTAAAAGCTGATATGCCTCCGTTACATCTTGCCACCAATCTGTAGGACCTGTATGAACAAGCTCTTCTGGTGGTACACCGTGCCCTTTATAAATTGGCGCATGACAAGTATAGCCTTTCTTTTCTAAGAAACGCCCTAACATACGTACATCAGCTGAGTTCCCTGTGAATCCATGTAGTAATAAAACAGCGCGGTCTCCACCCTCAAATGTAAATGGTTTCGGAGATGCTAATTTCATCATGTACTTCTCCTCTTTCTCTTCTGTAATCTAGTCGTATTCTTTCTATATCTAGTGTACCATATTTGTATTTCTATAATCTAATTAGAAACATCTTTCAAATGGCAAAACAAAAAAGAAGAACCATTAGTACATCTTACTAACGCTTCTTCTTTCAATTCTATAAGTTTAAGTACGTAACAGCAATTGTTAATACAAAGAACAATACAGCTAAAACAATTGTAATACGGTTTAATACTGCTTCAATTCCACGTGCTTTTTGCTTACCAAATAATTGCTCTGCACCGCCTGAAATTGCACCTGAAAGGCCTGAGCTATTACTAGACTGCATAAGTACCATAACAATCATTAAAATCGATACAGTAATAAGTAAAACGGATAATAACGTATGCACTTGGCGTACCTCCTACAAAGATTCAGTTATTGTAACTGTAGCATAAATCCTATAGAAAAGCGAGAGCTATAGAGTTGCCCTCGCTTTTCTTCTATTACATAAACATCATTGCAAATAACGGTCCAAGTAAACATGTCAAAATTGCTGTTAATGTCATTGTTACCGATCCAATAACACCTTCATGTTCGTTATTTTTCATTGCTCTCATAACACCCATAATATGAGAAGCACATCCAAATCCGATACCTTTACCAACTGAGTTTGTAACACGGCTCCATTTTAATAAGAGAGGTCCTGTAATTGTTCCAGTAATACCTGCGATAACAACGAAAGCTGCTGTTAAGGAAGGTACACCACCAACTTGTTCAGAAACGCTCATCGCAACTGGCATTGTCACTGATTTTGGTAAAGACGATAAGATTAAGCTTTTATCTGTTCCCATAAGTGAAGCAATGGCAAAATCACTAGCGATTGCAACTGTTGTACCTACTAATACCCCGCCAGCAATCGGTACAACATATTTTTGCAGAACATGACGTTGTTTATAAAGGGGAATTGCAAATGCTACAACACCGGGTCCAAGTAGCTTTGCAATCCAGCCACCACCACTTTCCATATAATGTTGATATGGTATATCAAGCACGATAAATAGGAAAGCCATTAATCCTGTTGCTACAAGCATTGGAATTGTGAATGGTGTTGGAAATAATTTATAGATTTTTTTAGATAATTGATATAATAGCACCGTAAAAAGAACCCAACCGATTCCGATTAATATTTGGCTCATCGCGACTCTCTTTCCTTCCTATTCGCAAGATATTGTCCTGTATGTCCTGCGACAATAATAATTAAAAATGTACTCGCTACAACTGTAATGAAAAGAGAAATTCCTTTACTCATAAAAAAAGCACCGTAATTCATTAGGCCAAGCGTTGGCGGAATTAATAAAAACGGCATAATAGCAACGAGTGTTTCTGCTCCTAAATCGAACCATTTCACTGGAAGAACTTTTAGGCTAAGTAAAACAAGTAAGAGGAACATCCCAATCAAACTCCCTGGAATTGGAATATTTAACATTTCTTGCACCCAAGTTCCAACCATATAAAACACGTAAAGAGCAGCAATTTGGACAAGAATCTTTGTAAATTTCATGTTCATCATCCCTCATGTTTATACGATCTTCTGTTAATATCTTTATCATAGTATAAATTGTAAAAAGCTGCAATTTATCCACTTGACAGCAAAAACAGCCGATGTTATACGCTTACAACCTTGATATGACTGCATTTCTAAATGAAAATTACGTCAAAAACCTTGACCTAATATAAAAAGTTTTTATTTTCTGAATTTAAAGGACTATTATTTCAATAAAATAATCTTTTTATCCATAAGCTTACATATATATAAAGTAAAACTTTAATCAATGAGGGTTTCCTCATCCCCATTGATGATTAACCCTAACCAAGCGGGTTTGTACGGGATAAACAAGATAGGTGGTGAACATATGCCCAAAAAAGTTCTTATTTTTTGTGATCCTGGGATTGATGATACGATGGCTCTCCTCTTAGCATTCTTTATCAATGAAATAGAAATCGTCGGTATCGTTGCTGATTACGGCAATGTTCCAAAAAAAATGGCCGTAGAAAATGCTTATTTTCTTACAAACGAAGTAAAGGGTAGAAATATCAAAATCTTTGGTGGATCAGAACGTCCAATTACTGGTGCTCCTCCTTCTTTTTTTACAGATGTACACGGGAAACAAGGGCTCGGGCCAATTATTCCAAAGGTGAATGTAACTAACGAAGAAATGGAGAATTTTTTTGAAGTTATTCCTCTTATTGAACAGTATAAAGATGAATTAATTATTGTGAGCTTAGGAAGACTTACCTCCCTAGCAATTTTATTTATCGTATGTAAACAATTAATGGAGCAAGTTAAATCTTACTACGTAATGGGCGGTGCCTTTTTACATCCTGGTAATGTTACCCCTATTTCCGAAGCAAACTTTTATGGCGACCCTACTGCAGCTAATATAGTCCTTCAATCCGCAGCTAACATGTACATATACCCATTAAACGTCACCCAATATTCCATCATTACACCAGAAATGGCCGAATACATTGAAGCAAAAGGAAAAGCTCCACTTGTCAAACCGTTATTCGATCATTATTACTACGGATATTATAAAGACGCCCTACCACATTTAAAGGGTAGCCCCTTCCATGACACAATGCCAATACTTGCTTTACTTGATAACTCTATGTTTACCTATCACAGATCACCTATCGTTGTCATGACAGAATCTTATGCACAGGGGGCAAGCATTGGAGAATTTCGCTCTTTAGGAGAATCTAAACCATTTATTGATTGGCCGAGTCATCAAATAGCAATTGATTTTGATTATAATCGCTTCTTCAAACATTTCATGTCACTTATGACGGGTGAACAATTTTAGCATAAAAAAACAGACCGTGATTTCTCACGGTCTGCCGTTATTTTCTACAATTATCGTTTGATGTTGTAGAAAGATTTGATACCATCGTAAACAGCGATTTCGCCTAGTTCGTCTTCGATGCGTAATAATTGGTTGTACTTAGCAATACGGTCAGTACGGCTCATAGAACCAGTTTTGATTTGGCCAGCGTTAGTTGCAACTGCGATGTCAGCGATTGTAGCATCTTCAGTTTCACCAGAACGGTGAGATACAACTGCTGTGTAACCAGCACGTTTAGCCATTTCGATAGCTTCGAAAGTCTCAGTTAAAGTACCGATTTGGTTAACTTTAATTAAGATTGAGTTAGAGATACCTTTTTCGATACCTTCAGCAAGTTTTTGAGTGTTAGTTACGAATAAATCGTCACCAACTAATTGTACTTTATCACCGATACGCTCAGTTAATAATTTGTGACCATCCCAGTCGTTTTCGTCTAAACCATCTTCGATAGAGATGATTGGGAAGTCTTTGCAAAGCTCTTCATAGAAATCAACCATTTCTGCAGAAGTTAAGCCAGTACGGCCTTCGCCTGCAAGGTCATATTTACCAGTTTCTTTGTTGTAGAACTCAGAAGAAGCAACGTCCATTCCTAAGAATACGTTCTCGCCAGCTTTGTAACCAGCTTTTTCGATAGCTTCGATGATTACTTCTAGAGCTTCACGGTTAGAACCAAGGTTTGGAGCGAATCCACCTTCGTCACCTACTGCAGTGTTAAGACCTTTGTCATGTAATACAGCTTTAAGTGCATGGAATACTTCAGCACCCATACGGATTGATTCTTTGAATGTTGGAGCACCAACTGGTAAGATCATGAACTCTTGGAAATCAACGTTGTTATCAGCGTGAGAACCACCGTTGATGATGTTCATCATTGGAGTTGGTAATTGTTTTGCATTGAATCCACCAAGGTAACGGTATAATGGAAGACCTACGAAGTCAGCTGCTGCGTGAGCTACTGCCATAGATACACCAAGGATAGCGTTAGCGCCTAGTTTACCTTTGTTTGGAGTGCCATCTAATTCGATCATAGCACGGTCGATACCAGCTTGGTCAGTTACATCGAAACCAGCGATTTCTGGAGCGATAATTTCGTTAACGTTGTTTACTGCGTTAACAACACCTTTACCAAGGTAACGAGATTTGTCACCGTCACGTAATTCTACTGCTTCGTGCTCACCAGTAGATGCACCACTTGGTACGATAGCGCGTCCGAAAGCGCCGCTTTCTGTGTAAACTTCTACTTCTACAGTTGGGTTACCACGAGAGTCAAGGACTTCGCGAGCATAAACATCAATAATTGTTGACATAATAAATTCTCTCCTTTTTATATAAGCAAATTATTTAATAATTGTTTTACCTGTCATTTCTTTCGGTTGTTCCACATTTAAAAGTGTAAGCATTGTTGGAGCGATATCTCCTAAAATACCACCTTCACGAAGCTCTACATCATTTTTTGTAACGATGAAAGGAACCGGGTTAGTTGTATGAGCTGTCATAGGACCGCCATCAGCAGTTAACTCCTGATCAGCATTACCATGGTCAGCAGTAATAAGTGCTACACCATCTTTTGCAAGAATCGCTTCTACAACTTTTCCTAAACATTCGTCAGTTGCTTCTACTGCTTTAATTGTTGGTTCCATCATCCCAGAATGGCCAACCATATCACAGTTCGCAAAGTTAAGAATGATAACATCATGTTTATCATTTTCGATTTCATTTACTAAAGCGTCCGTTACTTCGTAAATGCTCATTTCAGGTTTCAAGTCATACGTTGCAACCTTTGGTGAGTTAATTAAGATACGCTCTTCTCCTGGGAATTCAGCCTCACGACCACCGCTAAAGAAGAATGTAACGTGCGGATACTTTTCAGTTTCCGCGATGCGAAGTTGCTTTAATCCCGCTTGCGCAACAACTTCACCTAAAGTGTTATCAAGGTTCATTGGCTTGAATGCCACGTAACCATCTACAGTTTCACTGAAGTGTGTCATACATACGAATTCTGGAATGTGAGGTACTTTTTCACCACGATCGAACTCACGGAAGTCTTCGTTTGTAAATACACGAGCAATTTGAATTGCACGGTCTGGACGGAAGTTATAGAAGATAACTGCATCATCATCATTGATTGTTGCAACTGGCGTGTTATCTTCGTTAACAATTACAGACGGCAATACGAATTCATCATAGATACCGTTCGCATAAGAGTCTTCTATGCACTCTTCTGCTGATTTATAAGTAGGGCCTTCACCATTCACCATAGCACTGTAACATTTTTCTACGCGATCCCAACGCTTGTCACGGTCCATGGAGTAATAACGACCAGAGATAGTCGCGAATTGTCCTACTCCTGTTTCTTTAATTACTTCATTTGTTGCATCGATATAACCTTTTGCTGTTTGTGGTCCAACATCGCGGCCATCTAAGAATGCATGGATATAAACTTTCTCCACGCCTTCTTTTGCTGCTAAGCGAAGAAGAGCAAACATATGGTTCATGTGACTGTGCACACCACCATCAGAAAGTAAACCGAATAAATGAAGAGCAGTACCTTTTTCTTTTACGCTTTTAATTGCATTTTGGAATGTTTCGTTCTGATCGAACTCACCTTCACGAATTGCAACGTTTACGCGTGTTAAGCTTTGATATACGATGCGGCCAGCACCAATATTTAAGTGACCAACCTCAGAGTTACCCATTTGACCTTCTGGAAGACCTACTTCCTCACCACAAGCTGTAAGCGTTGTATGAGGGAATTTGTTCCAGTAACCATCAAAATTAGGTTTCTTAGCTTGTGCTACAGCATTCCCGTGAGTTTCTTCACGAAGTCCGAAACCGTCAAGGATGATTAAAGCTGTTGGCTTTCTCATTTTACCGCCCCCAGAAGACCTAAGAACGAAGCAGGCTCTAAGCTAGCACCGCCAACTAAAGCGCCGTCGATGTCAGATTGTGCCATATACTCTTTAATGTTTTCTGGTTTTACGCTACCGCCGTATTGAATACGAACAGCTTCTGCAGCTTCTGGAGAAACAGCTTCTGCAACAACTTTACGGATGTGCGCACATACTTCGTTTGCATCTGCAGAAGAAGAAGATTTACCTGTACCGATAGCCCAGATTGGCTCATAAGCGATAACAGTTGCTTTAACTTGCTCTTCTGTTAAACCTGCAAGTGCTTTTGTCACTTGACCTGCTACTAGATCAAATGTTTTTCCGCTTTCGCGCTCTTCTAAAGTCTCACCACAACATACGATTGGTGTTAAACCATGTTCAAATGCTGCGATAGTCTTTTTGTTTACTGACTCATCTGTTTCAGCAAACATTTCACGACGCTCAGAGTGGCCAAGTACTACATAACCAACTTTTAAGTCGCTAAGTGCTACTGGGCTAATTTCGCCAGTGAATGCACCATTTTTTTCGAAGTGCATGTTTTGTGCACCTACTTGTAAGTCAGTTCCTTCAGTTGCTGCTACAAGGCGCTCTAAGAATAGAGCTGGAGAGCAAACTACTGCATCAACAGCTGAAGCTGCTGGGATTTGACCTTTAACTTCCTCTACGAAGCTAACTGCTTCAGATAGAGTTTTATTCATTTTCCAGTTACCTGCGATAATTGGTTTACGCATGCTTTGCACCGTCCTTTTTCTTTGGCTGCTACTTATTTGTCGTTAAGACAAACTACACCTGGAAGCTCTTTACCTTCCATGAATTCTAATGACGCACCGCCGCCAGTAGAAATGTGGCTCATTTTATCAGCCATACCGAATTTTTCAACAGCTGCTGCAGAGTCACCACCGCCGATAACAGAGTATGTATCTTCTGCATCTGCTAATGCTTGTCCTACTGCTTTTGTACCTTCTGCGAATGGAGTCATTTCGAATACACCCATTGGTCCATTCCATACAACAAGCTTAGAGTTTTTAATTACATCTGCATAAATTTCACGTGTTTTAGGACCGATGTCCACGCCTTCCCATGTAGAAGGGATAGAGTCGATACCAACGATTTGAGTTGTTGCAGTTTCAGAGAATTCCTCAGTGATTACAACATCAACTGGCATGTAGAAGTTTACGCCTTTTTCTTTTGCAAGTTGCATAAATTCTTTAGCTAGTTCAATCTTGTCGTCTTCACATAGAGATAGACCAATTTCATGACCTAAAGCTTTAACGAATGTGTAAGCAAGTCCGCCACCGATGATTAAGTTATCTACTTTGTCTAATAGATGACGAATTACACCGATTTTATCTTTTACTTTCGCACCACCGATGATAGCTGTAAATGGACGTTCTGGGTTAGAAAGTGCTTTACCAAGTACATCTAACTCTTTTTCCATTAATAGACCAGATACTGCTGGTAGGTAGTCTGCGATACCCGCTGTAGAAGCATGAGCACGGTGAGCTGCACCGAATGCATCGTTTACGAAGATGTCAGCAAGTGCTGCAAATTCTTTCGCAAGTTCTGCATCGTTCTTTTCTTCGCCCGCATAGAAACGTACGTTTTCAAGAACTAATACGTCGCCTTCGTTCATTGCTGCAACCATTTCTTGTGCAACTGGTCCGAATGCTTCGTCCGCTTTTTTAACATCTTTACCAAGAAGCTCGCCTAAACGTGCTGCTACTGGAGTAAGACGTAATTCTTCTACTGCTTGACCTTTTGGACGGCCTAAGTGGCTTGCTAAAATAACTTTCGCACCTTGCTCTACTAAATATTGAATTGTAGGAAGAGCTGCACGGATACGAGTTTCATCTGTAATTTTGCCTTCTTTCATAGGTACGTTGAAATCAACGCGGCAAAATACACGCTTACCTTTTAAATCTACGTCACGAATTGATTTTTTGTTCATTGGATTTCCCTCCGACTACTAGTTAGGATTGACAAAACCCATTCAAAAGCTTAACACATTTGCTTTTAAAACGAAAGAAGAGAGAGGGAACAAACCCTCTCCCTCGTTTTGTCATTGATTGCTTATATAATTAAGAATTAAAGACCTTTAGAAGTCATGTAAGCTGCTAAGTCTACTACGCGGTTAGAGTAACCAGTTTCGTTATCGTACCAAGAAAGTACTTTAACCATGTTACCTTCCATTACCATTGTAGATAATGCATCGATTGTAGAAGAAGCTGTACATCCGTTATAGTCGATAGATACTAATGGCTCTTCGCTGTATCCAAGGATACCTTTTAATTCGCCTTCAGCTGCTGCTTTGAATGCTGCGTTTACATCTTCAACTGTTACTTCTTTGTCAAGTTCAACAACTAAGTCAACAAGAGAAACGTTAGCAGTTGGAACACGTACAGCGCCACCGTTTAATTTACCTTTAAGTTCTGGTAATACTAATGCTACAGCTTTAGCTGCACCAGTAGATGTTGGAATCATGTTTTCAGCTGCTGCACGAGCACGACGTAAATCTTTGTGTGGTAAGTCTAAGATTTGTTGGTCGTTAGTGTAAGAGTGAATTGTTGTCATCATTCCGCGTTTTACGCCGAATTTTTCGTTTAATACTTTAGCGAATGGAGCTAGACAGTTTGTAGTACAAGAAGCGTTAGATACTACGTTGTGGTTAGCTGCATCGTATTGTTCGTGGTTAACACCCATAACTACAGTGATATCTTCGTCAGAAGCTGGAGCTGAGATGATAACTTTCTTAACTGATCCACCTAAGTGTTTTTCAGCGTCTGATTTTTTAGTGAAACGGCCAGTAGATTCTACTACTACTTCTACTCCGTAGTCGCTCCATGGTAATTGAGCTGGGTCACGCTCAGCGATAACTTTAATTTCTTTACCGTTAACAACGATGCTGTTTTCGTTAGCAGATACTTCTGCATTTAAAGTTCCGTGAACTGTGTCATATTTTAAAAGGTGAGCTAATGTTTTAGCATCTGTTAAGTCGTTGATTGCTACTACTTCTACCTCAGAGTTGTTAAGAGCTGCGCGGAATACGTTACGTCCGATACGTCCAAATCCATTAATACCAATTTTAGTCATTTGAATTTCCTCCTTGGGGGATTATATTAAAGGGTAAAACCCTTTGTTAACTGTTTTGCTGCACCTTCATCTGTAATTAGAATTGAAGTGTGCCCTTGCTTTATTACAGCCTGTATTGCCTTTGCCTTTGAAGAACCTCCAGCGACTGCTACAACGTGAGATACATTTTGTAAATCCTCTAGTTGCATACCAACTGTTCTTACTTTATGAACAACATTTCCTTCTTCATTAAAGTAGTAACCGAAAGCTTCGCCAACTGCTTCGCTTGCTTGAATCTTTAACCAATCTGCTTCTGAAGTACTTCTGCGACGTGCCATTGTTAACGCATCACCTATTCCATGAATGACGATATTGGAAGATCGAATCAACTCAAGAACTTCTTTCACGGAAGGCTCTGTCACAATAGACGCATATGCTTCGCTACTAACATGGTCTGGAACATACAACAAGCGATAATTACTCATCGTATTTTGCGCCATCTTGGCACAAATGGTATTGGCTTCTAATTCAACACCTTCTCCAATTCCACCACGTGCTGGGACAAATAGCATATGTAAATCTTTGCAATCAAGTTGCATCATGTCCGCAGCAGCAGCTAGCGTAGTTCCTCCAGCCACAGCAACGATATTATTCGCTGTCAGACGGTCTTTTATACAAGTCACACAAGCACGGCCCATCTCCAGTTTGACCCAAGGTGATTCATCACTATCACCAGGGACAACGAAAACTTCATCCAAGTCTAATGTTTCCTTAAGTTGCTTTTCTAAAACCTTTAACCCGGAAATTTCTTTCATAAAGTCTTCCAAAGCAAGAACTAAAGCTGTTCCTTCTTCTGTCAAAGTCATTCCAGAAGAAGCGACGTGAACTAAGTTTTGTTCTTTCAAAACTTGAACTTCACTTCGCAATACTCGTTCTGTCATACCGAGGCTTGCTGATAAGTTTCTTCTTCCAATCGGCTGCATGAGCCTAATGTATTGAAGAATTTGCATTCTCGTTTGCATAACAGGTAGCAGATCAGGTAATAATTTTTTTGTGTTCTGAATCCATGAGCGCATATCTTTTCTCCTCACTACATTGGTTCATTTTTCCTTCATGGTCACTTTACGTCCCGTAGTGACATTTTGTGTCCCACATAGGTTAAAAAAATAATCCCTGCTACGTGTATTATTGTAACAGGAGATAGAAACTTATTCAACTCTTAACTGCATTCTTTATATAGTTTATTATGACACCTTTGTGAATGTTACCATATTCTACTTGTTTTCCGTCCATTTCTACAACCGGAATCATTAAGTGATATTTTTCTAAAAGGTCATTATCTTCATATATATCTATTTCCTCGATTTGAAAAGAATATTCACATTGTACTTCCTGTAAAACTTGTTTCGCCTTCACGCAAAGGCCACAATCTTTTTTAGTATACAGTACAACTTTCATCTTCTTCACCTATCCGATCGTTTTTCGTAATGACGAAGCTGGGATATGCATTTGTTCTCTATACTTCGCCACTGTTCTTCGAGAAATAACAATTTCATGCTCTTCTTCTAATAATTTTGAAATCTTTTGATCTGAGAGTGGCTTTTTCTTATTCTCTGCTTCCACAAGCGTTTGAATAAACTGTTTCACTCGCTTCGTTGAAACTGCCTCATCCTCTGTCGTCGAAATTGCATTACTAAAGAACGATTTCATCTCAAATAAACCGTGTGGCGTTTGCACATACTTATTTCTTGTTGCACGACTAATCGTAGACTCATGTACACTTAGCTCTTCCGCCACCTCTTTTAAAGCGAGAGGCTTCAAATACGCTGGACCTCCCCAAAAGAAATCACGTTGTTTTTCCATAATAATCGTCATCACTTGCAGAAGTGTTTGTTTTCTCTGTTTCAAACTGCGCATAATCCATTGCACATGCTGATACTTTTCTGATACGTAAGATGCTACTTCACTTTCACTATTATTAAGAAGCGCACTATATTCAGAATGAATTTCAATTCTCGGCATATTTCTCTCATTCATTTGTAAAACGAGGCGATCGCCATCTTTTTTCACCGCCATATCAGGCACAATATAAAGTGGTTTATCTGAAGAAAACGCAAGACCTGGTTTTGGTTGTAATGACGTTATACAATTTACCGCACTCTGTAATTCCTCATTACTACATTTCAACACTTGAACGAGCTTTCGCCAATCTTTCTTCACAAAATAAGCGAAATGATCTTCTACAACCTCTTCTGCTAATCCATTCCGCCTTTGTAAGCGCTTCAATTGCAGGGTTAAACATTCCTGAATATTACGCGCCCCTACCCCTGCTGGTTCCAGTGATTGGACAAGCTCTACAGAGCGGTCGACTACATGAATATGCGCAGAAAGGAGCTCTGCTAACTCTTCATTCGTTTCTTGTAAATATCCATTTCCATCCATGTTCATAATAATGAAAGAAGCTACTTTTCGCTCTTCTTCATCTATTTTATAATACTGTATTTGATTTAATAAATGTTGCTGAATCGTTGTAGAATCCACACTGTAGATCTCCATCTGATTCTCGACTTGTTTGCTGGTACTTTTACTGTTGTTAGAGCTCTTTTTCTTCTCCCTCTCAAAACCACCTAACTCAATAAGGGGATTCTCTAACGATTGCTCATACAAAAACTCCGATAATTCTTGTACATTATACTGGAGCATTGTAATCGCTTGCCTTAACTCTTGTGTCATTGCCAAACGTAAGCTTTGTTCTTGTAAAAGACTTGCCTTCAAACTAATCTCCCCCTTGTTTCTATTGTACAATAAGTTTGGTAAAAGGAGAATGCTATCACAGACACCCATTCCAAAATATTATTAATTTATATGTATTAATGAGATTTACAACTTACAACCGAAATTTGAATAATATTGAAAGAAAATAATAAAGTTAAAAATTATCACCAAGTACTAATAGTAAATCTTATTAGTAGATATAACAAGAGGTAAATAAAAAAAGTCCTAACCTACAAAACGTAAGTTAGGACTTTTTAACGCGCCCAGAGGGATTCGAACCCCCGGCAGACGTGGTACCGGAAACCACCGCTCTATCCGACTGAGCTATGGGCGCATGATTATAGAAAACACTTCATTTTCTCTTCATAATAATAGCAATAAAAACCATTTAAATCAATAAAAACTCTTTAATAGCACATTATATATACGCTTTTTGTCTGCATAAAAAAGCCCCCTAATTTCTACATTTAGGAGGCACTTCTTACCCATTTTATTTATCTAGTTTCTCTTTAATCTCTTTTGGAATTTCATTCGGCTGTACTTCTTGGTATGTTTCAATATATTCACCTTTTGTTTTAACCTTTACATACGCTCCTTCTCGAAGCCCACGAGGTGCATAAAACTTAACGTCTCTTCCTTCACCCGAAGCGTAATAACCAGTAAGTTTATAGTCTCCAGCTACCTCTCCAACTGTAGATAATCGGCCAGATTCTTTCGCTTTTACATATACAAATTCTTCTTTCACAAGCGGATTATATCTATCAGTCACCTCATTATGAGAAAAGCTTGCCACACCAATAACTAATATAAAAAGTCCAATTAAACCTAATAATAAATTCTTCATTTTTCTCTCCTTAAAATATCCTTTTAACTTACTTTACTTTCTTTATTCTAGGAGAAAGAGGGTTTTTCCACTATCGCTTTTCCTTACATATTCATTACAAAATTGTAATCCACACATGTAATACCCCTAAATTTTCCAATCATAAATTCACCCCAACTCACAAATTATAATCTTTGAATTGATATTCCAAAGGGGGCTTCATTCAATGACTGTAATTACGAAACTAAAGCAAACTGTTTCTGGATTAAAAAGTGCACAAGCTAGCTTAGAGGGATTCGCTCTTGATACGGATAACCAACAAGCTAAGCAACTTTTCCAAACAGCTGCGCAGCAAACACAAACGATTATCGATTCTTTAAACCCACGCGTTGAAGAAGTCCAACAAGAAGAACCACAATACTCACAGCAATAACGAATCAGACTTGCTGTGAAATAGAAAAAGGATGATATGCAGTCATCCTTTTTCTATCACATTACATATTGCAATAGAAATGGAATGATAATTATGCGAAAACTCGGCCTCATAACCGCATTATTTGCACTTCTATTTAGCTCTTTTACCGGATGTGATAATAGTCCTTTAGATAAAAAAGTGAAAGAAGAAGCAAAACGAACGGAGAAAGAAAAAGGTCCAAAGTTAACAAAGACGAGTACGGAATCCTTTAATCAATCTATATCACAAGGAGCGAAGAAAAGAGCTCTCGCTATGGATGAAATTACAAAAAGCACAGCAGTAAACTCAAATTTAGATCTCTACATAGCAGTTACACCGGAGCATCACGAAAGATTTGGATTAAAACCTCTACGTAAGAAGCTTCAAAAGCAGCTAAGTGACGAGCACCCTACTTTCGATGTTCGTGTAAGTACAGATAAAAAAATCTTTATGTTACTCGAAAAGCTCGAAAGAAAGATTAAGGACAAAAAAGTATCTAAAGATGAGATTAATAAGCAATTAAAATTCATTGGTAAAAAAATGGAGTCTAACACTTAACGCTTTTTAAAAGAAAAGGAAGGATTGCAATGTCTAGTAAAGATAAAAACTTAACCCCTGTACAACAGGAGTATAAAAAATTCGAGCAAGAACGCGAACCGAAACGACCTGTCTTAAAAAATTGTATAAAAGCCTTTTTCGTCGGTGGTTTTATTTGCTTCATAGGACAACTAATCTCTACTTTTTATATTACGTATTTCGATTTCACTGAACGTTCGGCAGGAAATCCAACCGTCGCAACTCTTATTTTCATTTCTATGTTACTAACTGGTTTCGGTATATATGATCGTTTTGGGCAGTTTGCTGGTGCTGGTACAGCTGTACCTGTTACTGGATTTGGTAACTCTGTTATTGCAGCATGTATCGAACACCGAACGGAAGGATTCGTCCTTGGCGTTGGCGGCAATATGTTTAAACTAGCTGGTTCTGTTATTTTATTTGGTGTATTTTCCGCTTTCGTCATCGCACTTATTAAAACGATTCTCGTTCAATGGGGAGGACTATAAATGTTACAAGGACACCGAACGTGGGTATTTGAAAACAAACCAGTCATTATCTCAACAGGGGTTGTCGGTGGACCATTTGAAGCAAAGGGGAACATCCCAGAAGACTTCGATATCCTTCATGAAGATTTATGGCTCGGACAAGATTCCTATGAAAAAGCACATAAGATTTTATTCGAAGAAGCTTGTAGCCGTGCTACTGAAAAAGCAGAACTTCGTAAAGATGATATTCAATTTGTACTCGCAGGAGATTTAATTAATCAAATTACCCCTACAAGCTTTGCTTGCCGGACACTTGGCACTCCTTATCTCGGATTATTCGGAGCTTGTTCTACTTCTATGGAAGGTTTAGCACTTGGGGCAAGTATCGTAAATGCAAAAGGCGCAAAATATTTATTAACTGGTGCATCCAGTCATAATACAGCTGTAGAAAAACAATTCCGCTATCCTACCGAATACGGCGGACAAAAGCCACCTACTGCACAGTGGACAGTAACCGGAGCAGGAGCCGCCATTTTAAGCGATACCGGACACGGCCCTAGGGTAACATCTGCCACAATTGGACGAGTTATTGATATGGGATTAACAGATCCTTTTAATATGGGAGGCGCAATGGCTCCAGCTGCAGTCGATACAATCGAAGCCCATTTACGCGAACGACAAATCGATGCCTCTTACTATGACCTAATCGTGACCGGTGATCTTGGTCATGTCGGTCGCGAAATTGCTTACGATTTACTACATAAGCATGGAACAAAAGTAACGAGCGAACAGTTTCAAGATTGCGGAATTATCATTTATAGAGAAGGACAACCTGTCATAGCCGGCGCTAGCGGGCCTGGATGTTCTGCAACCGTCGTGTACGGTCACTTATTAAATCGAATGAAAAGAGGAGAGTTCAAAAAAATACTTGTCGTTGCGACAGGCGCTTTACTATCTCCACTTACATTCCAACAAGAAGAAACGATTCCGTGTATCGCTCACGCCGTTTCGATTGAATTTGGAGGTGCAACGCAATGATTTTTTTCTGGGCTTTCGTCATTGGTGGACTCATATGTGTAATCGGACAACTTATGTTTGATGTCGGCAAGCTAACACCAGCTCATACAATGGCAACACTCGTTGTTGCCGGAGCTATATTAGATGGATTCAATTTGTATGAACCATTAATTGATTTCGCTGGAGCTGGTGCAACTGTACCTATTACAAGCTTCGGTAACGCCCTCGTTCATGGTGCGATGGAAGAAGCTGCAAAACATGGTATTGTTGGCGTCATTACCGGCATGTTTAAAGTAACGAGCGCCGGCGTATCCGCAGCTATTATTTTTGGTTTCATAGGAGCATTGTTATTTAAACCGAAAGGATAAGGAGTGTTTGTATGACTGTTATCGCTAGCGTAAAAACTTGCCTTGCTAGTGTAAGAGGAGCTCAAGCAAGTTTAAGCTCGCTTTCATTAAATTCACAAGACGACGAATCCAAACGTGTATTTCATGAATGTATGTTAGAAATGGATAGCGTCATCGCTGATTTACAGAATAGAGTTTCAGTATTAGAACGTGAAGAACCTCAATATAAAGGGTTTTAAGTAGACTGGAGGAAATGACTATGTCTCACCTGCCGGAATGGACACTTGTCATTCTTCGCTCTGTATTCATATTAATTATTTTATTTGCTATTACGAAATGGTTAGGGAAAAGACAAATCTCTCAGCTCTCCTTTTTTGAATACATTGCCGGAATGACAATCGGTGACATCGCTGCCCAAGTATCTACAGGGCTCGATTCGAAATTTTTCCACGGCGTCTTTGCGATACTCATTTTCGCTGCGGTACCTTTTTTCACAGGAATCCTCTCCTTAAAGAACAAAACAGCTCGGGATTTTTTTGAAGGGAAATCTACCGTATTAATAAAAGATGGAAAGATACTCGAAGATAACTTAAAGAAAGAAAAATATACGAGTGACGAATTACTTGAACTACTCCGAGGAAAAAGTGCGTTCAGCGTAGCGGAAGTCGAATTTGCTGTCTTAGAACCGAGCGGAGAATTAAATGTACTATTAAAGAAAGATTCTCAGCCACTTACAGCAAAAGACATCGGTTTAAAAGTACCAAACGAAAAAGAACCGCAAACTGTTATTATGGATGGAAATGTACTAGATGAACCTCTATCCTCCAGCGGGCATAACCGCGCTTGGCTACACTCTGAACTAGAAAAGCTCGGTGTTGTTATCGAAAATGTTTTTCTCGGTCAAGTAGATTCATACGGACAACTTACTATCGACATTTACAATGACAAACTTCAAATGCCTTCTCCTCAAAACAAACCTTTATTATTAGCATCTTTAAAAAAATGTCATGCTGATCTTGAACTATTTTCCCTAGAAACAAAGTCGAAATCAGCAAGTGAAATGTATAGTAAAAACGCGAAACAAATCGAAAAGATTTTAAATAAATTAACCTATCTTTTAAAAGACTAATTATCGAAAGAACGCTTCAGTTAAAAGGCGTTCTTTTCTGTTTTTCTCCAGTTTTCATAACGTTTAAATTTACGTAATTCGGTTATGATGTTGAAGATACATAAGCAGGGAATTTCGAAAACATAGCGAATATTTCATGGTACAACTACATATTTTTTTGATTTAAAGTGGTTTCGTTTGACCTTTATTGACCATAATTGTATTATAAGACTAAGAAAGCTTTAGAAGGAGGAAATAACAGATGAATTTAATTCCTACAGTAATTGAACAAACAAATCGTGGAGAACGCGCTTACGATATTTACTCTCGACTATTAAAGGACCGCATCATTATGCTTGGTAGTGCAATTGATGACAACGTAGCTAACTCAATCGTTTCCCAGCTTTTATTCTTGGAATCTCAAGATCCAGAAAAAGATATTCACATCTACATCAACAGCCCTGGTGGTTCTATCACAGCGGGTATGGCAATCTATGATACAATGCAGTTTATTAAACCACAAGTATCAACAATCTGTATCGGTATGGCTGCATCTATGGGTGCATTCTTACTTGCAGCAGGTGAAAAAGGAAAACGTTATGCACTTCCAAACAGTGAAGTAATGATTCACCAACCACTTGGTGGAGCACAAGGTCAAGCGACTGAAATCGAAATCGCTGCAAAACGTATCCTATTCTTACGTGAAAAGCTAAACCAAATTCTTGCTGACCGCACTGGTCAACCACTTGAAGTACTACAACGCGACACAGATCGTGACAACTTCATGACAGCAGAAAAAGCTTTAGAATACGGTTTAATCGATAAGATCTTTACAAATCGTTAATACTTAAAAGCGAAAGCGGCTCGTTCAGAATGGGAGGAGGATGGAGCTTCTGACAAAGAGGTGCTTTTTACCTCGACGGAAGAAGCGAAGCCACCGACCATTCTAGCCGCTGGAGCTGGATATAACTAAAAGCGGAAGCGGCTCGTTTAGAATCGCAGGTCGCTGGAGCTGGATACAACTAAAAGTGGAAGCGCCCTATAATTGGGCGCTTCTTTTATATATTGTTCCCCGCTCACATACCCCACCCAGTATCTCTCTAAATATATCAACGATTTTTCAATTATATCGAACAAAACTCAAATTATATCAACGATTTTTTTAATATATCAACGGTTCGACACAACATATCGATTTACCGACAATCTCCGACAAGGACAAATCAGCTAAATACCCCTCCCCGCTAATCCGCACAAACAACAAAACAAAAAAACTATCGCATATACGCGATAGCTCTTTATTGTACATATGCAGCTAATGCTTCTAAAGCCTCTTCTGCATCTGAACCTTCTGTTGTAATTGTTATCATGCTTCCAGTTCCAATTGCTAAGCTCATAATCCCCATTATGCTCTTTGCATTTACTGTCTTTCCATCTTTCTCAATAAAGATATCTGCATGAAAGCGATTTGCCTCTTGTACAAACAACGCAGCCGGACGTGCTTGTAAACCGTTTTTTAATGAAACCTGAACTCGTTTTTGAACCACAGCTCCATTTCCCCTTTAACCTCTTATTTTTTTGCTACCGTTTCCCCCGCGCGTAATTTCTCTGCAATTTCATCGATTTTACGCAAACGATGATTAATACCCGATTTACTAATTTTCCCCCCGGATACCATCTCACCTAACTCTTTCAATGTTACATCTTGATAATCTCTTCGTAGTTGCGCAATCTCTTGTAGTTTATCTGGCAATATATCAAGACCAACCGTCTCATCAATATAGCGGATATTTTCAATCTGCCTTAGCGCTGCACCAATTGTTTTATTTAAATTAGCTGTTTCGCAGTTCACTAAACGATTTACGGAATTACGCATATCACGTACGATTCGAATATCTTCAAACCTTAAAAGCGCATTATGAGCACCAATAATATTTAAAAATTCCGTAATTTTCTCCGCTTCTTTCAAATACGTAATGTACCCTTTTCTTCTTTCCAACGTCTTACTATTTAAATCAAATCCGTTCATCAGTTCACATATAGCATCATTATGTTCCTTATATAACGAAAAGATCTCTAAATGATAAGATGATGTTTCTGGGTTATTTACTGAACCACCTGCTAAAAATGCACCGCGTAAATACGATCGTTTACAACATTTTTTCTCAATCAATTCCTGTGATATATTTCGAATAAATGAAAAATCAGCTCGAACAATATGAAGATCTGCTAGTATTTCACGAGATTTTTCAACAAGTCGTACAATATACACATTATTTTTCTTCAATCGCATTTTTTTACGAACAAGTAATTCTACCGTCACATCATATCCTTTTTTCAAAAGCGTATAAATCCTTCTTGCAATTGCCGCATTTTCTGTTTGAATATCGATAGATAGACGACGGTTTGAAAAAGAAAGCGATCCGTTCATTCGAAGTAACGCCGATAATTCTGCTTTCTCACAGCATTCTTTCACTTCAAGATTCGTCAACTCTTTCTTTGTTTCTGATGCAAATGACACAGTCAACACCTCCTTATACGATTATTATGGAACAAAATTCTTGTCCTATATGAATGAGGAGCGCTACCTCAAACGAGGCAACGCACATTTATAACAATGAATATAAAATCGAAGCTAACTTTAACGTATCATGCCTTACAACACGATCATCATACTTCGCTAATCCCTCTTGAATAACATCAATATTATTTTCAGCAAAACGTTCTTCATCCACTACAACTGGTGTAGACATTTCTTCCTCATATAACTTACGTAATTCACAAGGAATCTCACGGTTATTTACAATTGCAGTATTGATAAATGGTTGCCCTAAATGATCGTGTAACGCCTGCACATGATCAAAAGCAGTATATCCCATCGTTTCACCCGCTTGTGTCATAACGTTACATACATATACCTTCTTCGCCTTTGCAGCAAGAACAGCGTCCCCAATTTTGTTAACAACTAAGTTGGGTAATATACTCGTATACAAACTTCCTGGCCCGAAAACAAGTAAATCAGCTCGTTTAATCTCAGCCAACGTTTCATGCAATGGCTCTACATCTTCTGGAGTTAAAAAGACACGATTAATCTTCTTTCCGTAATAAGGAATCTTTGATTCACCTGTGACAATTTCTCCATCTTCAAGTTCCGCATGAAGTACCGCACTTTGATTCGCTGCTGGTAATACACGTCCTCTGACATTTAATACTTTACTTGTTTCCGTAATTGCATGGAAAAAGTCTCCCGTAATCGAGGTCATACCTGCCAACAATAGATTTCCTAACGCATGACCTTTCAGTCCGTCTCCTGTTGTGAAACGGTGCTGAAATAAAGCTTCCACCAGTGGCTCTACATCCGATAACGCAACAAGTACGTTACGGATGTCACCTGGAGGTGGAATTTCTAGCTCATCACGTAATCTACCCGAACTGCCACCATCATCAGCGATTGTAACAACTGCTGTAATATCAACAGGATATTGCTTTAATCCTCTTAATAAAACAGAAAGTCCAGTCCCGCCTCCCATGATGACAATTTTAGGCTTTCTCTCTTTTTTCATCCCTTAATGGCCCTTTCTCTTCTCCACATCACGATGAGATACATGAACACTATACTCTGGTTTCAAATGTTTCCCAAGGTATTCTGTAAGCGTAACAGAACGATGCTGTCCACCTGTACATCCAATTGCAATTACAAGTTGACTTTTGCCTTCTCTTTTATAATGAGGCAGCATGAAAGTAATCAGATCCGTCAACTTCTCTAAAAACTTATGTGTCTCATTAAATTTCAGTACATAAGAAGAAACTTCTTCATCTAGTCCTGTTAATGGCTTCATATGTGGAATGTAATATGGATTTGGTAAAAAACGAACATCAAATACTAAATCTGCATCAATTGGAATACCGTACTTAAATCCAAATGACATAACATTTACACGAAATGCTTGCTCAGTTTCTGTTGAGAATAAGTGAACAATTTTTTCACGTAATTCTTTCGGTTTTAAATCCGATGTATCAAGCACAATATTCGCTCGTGCCTTCATATCTGTTAATAAATTGCGCTCTGCTTCGATTCCCTTTAACGGCAAACCAGTTGGTGCAAGTGGATGCGAACGTCTCGTTTCTTTATAACGAGTTACAAGCGTACTATCTTTCGCATCTAAAAATAAAATATGAGGAATAATCCATGTACGTTCTGATAAATCATCAAGTGCTCCCCATAAATGTTCGAAAAACTCGCGGCCACGTAAATCAATACCAAGTGCCACTTTATTCATTTTCCCTTTTGAATCCGCCATAAGCTCAATAAACTTTGGCAATAACATCGGTGGTAAATTATCTACACAAAAATATCCTAAATCTTCAAAACTTTGTAAAGCTACTGTTTTTCCAGCTCCAGACATCCCTGTAATAATTACCATTTTTATATCATTATTCTCTGTCATCGTATCCTCTCCTTGACGGTTTAACTCGGATCTAATCGATATGAAAGCAACTCAAAATCTGGGGTATATACAAATGTACCGTAGATTATGCCATTTCCTTTAATTAAATAATCAATAATGTGATAATCTCCTGGCGCCATTGCTAAATCATCAATTTTATCAAATGTATGCCAACCAATGATGCCTTCTTCGCTCTCTAGTTTGTTTTCTCCTGCAAAATCTGTCGCTAAAAAGGAGAACATCATCCATTCAGAAACAACTTTATCACCTTCTTGGATGACAAAGGTGAAGACCCCCTTTAACGCTGGGTTTTTCAAATAAATACCTGTTTCTTCGCGATATTCGCGAACAACGGAATCTCTTACAGTCTCACCACGCTCCATTTTCCCGCCTGGTGCAACCCACCAATTTCGGCGAGGTTTTTGGAGTAAGAGTACTTCATTATCTCTAATTAACACACAGTTTGTCACTCTTTGCATGTTTCTTCACCTCAGCTACTTGCAGTAAAATTTCTCACTGCATACTTCTTTCATTATACTATCAAAAACAGTTTGCTACAACGAAGGAGCCAGTCCTCTTTCGCTAAGCATATGCTACTCAACAATTTTAAAAAAGCTTTCCATAACAAGCAATGTAAATGCTTAGACTTTTAATGAATAGCATGAAAAATCCCCTTAACGATTTTTATCGCCAAGGGGATTAAAGCCCTTATTTCTTACCGAAATAAGTAACAATTGCAAATCCTAAAATAAAGGTAATAATTGAACTTATAATTGAAAATCCGCCGGTCGGAATCCCAGGGAATACAATTACAATCGAACCGATTACAAGTCCAATAATTGCCGCAAATGTCATACTTTTATAACGATCTAATAAAAAACTAATGCCTTTACTACTTACAACGAACCCTACCATAACACCAGCACCGATAACCACGATTAAAGGTAAGTTAAGTGTAGTTAAAGCGTTAATTGCTGTTGGATACACACCAATAATTAATAAAATAAACGATCCACTAATCCCAGGAAGTAGCATAGCCATACTAGCCATCCATCCTGCGAAAAATAAACCAATTGCATTTAAAATTGTTAACGTCGTAATTGGATCTGCTGCCTTATCTGGTTTAAAGAAAGCTGTAATCGCAACAAGAATTGCTGCAACTATTAATAAAACGATGTGCTTACCTTTAAACGACGACTTTGCATCAGCTTCTCTCATTAACATCGGTAATATACTAATAATTAAACCGAGGAAGAAAAATTGAGTCGGTTCATAATGATTTGCAAGTAAATATTTAATAACGTGACTTAACGTTAAAAATGCCGCTGCCACACCAGCTGCAAGGGGAATTAAAAATCCTAAATGTTTTTTCCATTCACGACTAAAGAATCCACTAATTGCCGCAAGCAATTGTTCATAAATCCCTAACACAACAGCGATTGTACCGCCGCTCACACCAGGAATTAAATCACTAACGCCCATACAAAATCCACGATATATATTACGCCATTCCATACTGAATAAATTCCTCATTTCTTATAGTGATTTTTTCCGTAAAGTCCAGTATATCAATAAGAAAGCTTATAATCCCAATATTTTTTGACAAAACTTTGACATTTTCACACAAAAAAGAAGAAAGCTCCTGTCGGTAGCTTTCTTCTCACAAGGTATATTATCCCTTATTTTTCTGATACAGTTTTTAATTCCTCTAATAATTCTTCTACGTAATGTTGTGCACTTTGTGCTGCAATACTACCGTCACCTGTTGCAGTTACAATTTGACGAAGCATTTTTTCACGAACATCACCAGCTGCGAAAATACCAGGGATTTTCGTTTCCATACGTTCGTTCGTTTCAAGGTAACCATTTTCATTTGTAATACCTAGTTCAACAAATGGTTTCGATAATGGTAACATACCGATGTATACGAATACGCCGTCAGTTTTGACTTCTTTCTCTTCTCCACTGTTTACGTCTACAAGTGTTACACTTCCTACTTTACCACTTGCTTCGTTAATTTCTTTTATAGTGTGGTTCCAAATGAAATCTACTTTTTCGTTTTGGAAAGCACGGTCTTGTAAAATTTTCTGTGCACGAAGCGTGTCACGACGGTGAACGATCGTTACTTTTGATGCGAAGCGTGTTAAGAACACACCCTCTTCAACAGCAGAATCTCCGCCGCCAATTACGATAAGTTCTTTTCCTTTAAAGAATGCCCCATCACATACTGCACAATATGATACACCACGGCCGCCAAGTTCTGTTTCACCCGGTACACCAATTTTTTTATACTCTGCACCGCTTGCAACGATAATTGCACGTGCTTTATATTCTTTTTTACCAGCAATAATTGTTTTGTATTCTTTACCATCGATGACTTCTTTCACATCACCGTATGCATATTCAGCACCAAATTTCTTCGCATGCTCGAACATTTTATTTGATAAGTCTGGTCCTAAAATAGACTCATAACCTGGGTAGTTTTCTACATCTTCCGTGTTTGCCATTTGGCCACCTGGAATACCACGCTCAAGCATTAATGTGCTTAAATTTGCACGAGATGTATATACTGCAGCTGTCATACCAGCTGGTCCTGCACCAATAATAACGACATCATAAATTTTTTCTTCTGACACACTATTCACTCCTATCCATTCCTACACAATTAAGTTACCCTCATTATACTGTTAGCATCATTTTTTTCCCAATGATTTGCTTATCTTATGTGTGCATACGCTTAACAGCTTGCACATACTTTCGGACAGTCGCTACAGATACATTATATACATCTCCAAGCTCCGACTGTGTCATTTTATTTCCTTGTTCGCCGCGTACAATGTATTCAATCGCAGCTGACCAGCCGTACACGTTTGTAAAAATGTCTCCAGATGTATATAAACGTATGAACGTACAAAACCAAAAGTGTAAACACTCTTCAATTAATTCATCATCTTTTTTCGTATAATTGTATAATGCATCCGCGATTCGTACGCACTGCTCAAATTGTTGTAAATCAGCTGGAATACTCTTATGACTATTAAGTAAAAAGAAGTACTTTGCAAGTTGCGATACGATGGGAACACCGTTCTTCGCTTGCGTTATATCAAAGAAGAATCCAACCTTCTCCGGCGTTGACAATTCATTCATTAAATATAAAGCTAGCATTTGTTCTTCTAACGTCGCACTTTGCTGAAATGATTTTCGTAATTCTTCAAATAACACGTTTTGTCCTTCATCTGCTAAATTCAGCGCATTCCACGGTTCTTTTCCCTTTTTATCAGGATGCAATTCCACGACATGTTGCCACATTTTTTCAGCTAGTTGCTGATCTTTCACCATATAAGCAGAATATGCAAACCAATAATAAAAACTAACGTCTCCTTCGTATCCTTGACGCTTTAATAGTTTGAACCATTTATATGCATGCTCGAAATAACCAATTGTTGCAAGTGTAGTTCCCAATTTCAAACGATGTTCAAATGAAATCGGATATACTGAAACTAGCTGTCCCGCTAACGCTTCTACTTGTTTATGCTCTCCAATTGAATATAGAAAAATAAGCGTATTACAAAGCGCATGTATATTACCAGGATTTTTCTCTAAAATCATTTCTGTTAACTTCAGTGCTTTGTCTACATTACCCGATTGAAAATGTGCAATGGCTAAATTATTATGACCTGACCAAAATTCCGGATAATCTTTCGTAACAATTTCTAATGTAGCAATTGCTTCTTCCAATTGTCCATTACGAATATAGCGATTCGCTTCTTCCTGCATAACAATTAAATCATCTTCATCTTCAATCTCTTCCGCACCCATTGCTTCTTCTTCCATAATCTCAAGAAGTTCTAATGTATCTTCTACGAATTCCTTCTCTTTTGCAACTTCTAAATAACGATCCGCATATTTCTTCGCCTGTTGAAATAACCCCATATATGCATAATTATTTGCAATAAAATAATAGCACTGTTCAAGTTCTGGATTAGATCTAACTAACTTTAAGAAGATTTGATTCGACTCTTGATATTCACCAGCCTCAGATAATACTGTTGCTAATTGACATAAAATAAACGGCTCCTTCTCACTTTGTGCCGCTCTTCGAAAATATTTAATTGCATCTTGCAATTTTTGCCCTTTGTAAGCTCTCATCCCTTTTTTATAAAAGAATTCCGCTAATTGATTAAAAGAGATAACTTGTCCGTTCTCCTTATATATCCTTTGATTTTTCCCCATATATCCTCCAGTTTTTTGTTTTCTTCGTTCACACATTCTTCTATCTATAAGTATAAACGATTCCGTAAAAAACAAAACAGTATATTATACTCAATTATTTCCTTTTTATTCATAAAAAAAGAGGAGAAATGTTACATTTTCACCATGAACCTTCTCTTGCGATCATTTGCTCTTTCGTATAAATAATACGCATTGGATTTCCACCTACGAAAGCACCGCTCGGTACATCTCTATGAACAAGTGTGCCAGCTGAGACAGTCGCACCGTCTCCAATTTTCACACCTGGTAATATTGTTACATTCGCTCCAATCATCACTTCATTTCCAATGACGATTTCCCCAAGTCGATATTCACGAATTAAATATTCATGTGCTAAAAGCGTTGTGTTATAGCCAATAATCGAATTCTCTCCCACAGTTATCTTTTCCGGGAACATAATATCCGGCATTACCATAAGCGCAAATGATGTTTTCTTTCCTACTTTCATCCGTAAAAAAGTGCGGTACAACCAATTCTTCACAGATAAAAATGGCGTGTAACGCGCAATTTGGATAATAATAAAGTTTTTCATTACCTTCCAAAAAGAAACTGTTTTATACACATTCCATAATGAATTTTCTCCTGAAACAGGATAGCGCGTTGTCCGTCGCACTTAGCTCGCTCCTCTACTAACTTACTTGGACCTTTATGAACGGTTCATATTAGACAAAATCGGTAGCAAATCACTCATTTTATCTAGCATAAAGTCCGGCTTGTAAGCCTCTAAATACGCTCTACCTTTCAGCGTCCATGAAACCGCAGCTGTTTTCGTCCCCGCATTTTGACCACCAACAATATCATGATGATTATCTCCAACCATCAATGCCTCTTCTGGTTTTGCATCTAATAATTCAAGCGCTTTTTGAAGTGGCTCTGGATGTGGTTTCACATGCTCTACATCATCAATTGTCACGACAACATCAAAAAATTCATCAAGCTTTGACAACTGTAATCCCATCTCAACGGTTTGTCTCGCTTTCGTTGTAACAATACCAACTTTATAACCTTGCTTCTTCAACTCTCGAACCGTTTCATATACAGTTTCATATTCTTCTACTAATTCATCATGATGATCATGGTTAAATTCGCGATAACTTGTAATCATCTCTTCAACCTTACTTTCATCAATCTTACTGAAAGTATCATGCAAAGATGGACCGATAAATGGCAACACATCTTCACGCTTATATTGATTTGGATAATATGTATTTAAAGTATGTAAAAAAGAAGAAATAATAAGTTCGTTTGTATTAATTAAAGTTCCATCTAAATCAAATAACACTGTATTTATTCTCATTGCCTTAGTCCTTTCGCCTTCCTGAATATGAAAGAAGCAGCATCTTATAATAAGATGCTACTTTTCTCTAATTTTCCGAATATCTTTTATCAGCTTGCCCCATTTTTCGTCTCACAATAATGAAAATAATAGAAATAACAACAAGTCCAATTGACATTACTTGTGCAATACGAAGTGGTCCTAGCATTAAACTATCTGTACGTAAGCCTTCTACGAAGAAGCGTCCTACTGAATACCAAATTAAATATGTGAAGAATAACTCTCCACGGCGTAAATTCACTTTTCTTAATGCAAGTAGTAAAATTACACCTGCAAAATTCCATAATGATTCATATAAAAACGTCGGATGATAATACACACCCTCAATATACATTTGATTAATAATGAAATCTGGTAAATGAAGACCTTCTAAAAACTGTCTCGTTACTTCATCACCATGCGCCTCTTGGTTCATAAAGTTTCCCCATCGGCCAATTGCTTGTCCTAGTAAAATACTTGGTGCAGCAATATCCGCCAACTTCCAGAATGAAACCCCGCGTCGCTTTGCAAAAAGAATCCCTGTAATAACCGCTCCGATTAAACCACCATGAATCGCCAAGCCACCTTGACGAATATTAATAATTTGACTCGGGTTTTGCGCGTAATATTCCCATTCAAAAATAACATAGTACATTCTCGCAAATAGAATAGCGATCGGTACTGCAATTAATACAAGGTCAACAAATGTATCTTTTGGAATACCTAGCCTTTCTCCCTCGCGAGTTGCTAGCCAAAGACCTAATAGCACACCTGTACCGATAATAATCCCGTACCAATAAACAGGAAACGGCCCAAGTTGGACAGCTACGCGGTCAAGCTGCGGTACAGAACCTAACAGCATATGTATGACCTCCCTCTCCAATGTTTACTCCTGATTTCCTAACTCAATCGCACTCATTAATCGTTCTGAGAACTGCTGTGCTGCATTGACTCCCATACGCTTTAAACGGAAGTTCATCGCTGCTACTTCAATAATAACAGCCAAGTTTCGACCAGGACGAACTGGAAGTGTAATCTTCGTAAGTTCTGTATCAATAATTTTCATCTTCTCTTCATCAAGACCTAAGCGATCATAATTTTTCTTTTGATCCCAAATTTCAAGATTAATAACAAGTGTAATACGCTTATAATTTCGCACTGCCCCTGCACCGAATAACGTCATAACGTTAATGATACCTAGACCACGAATTTCTAATAAATGCTCAATTAAATCTGGTGAGCTTCCTACTAATGTATCTTCATCTTCTTGGCGAATTTCTACACTATCATCCGCAACAAGGCGGTGACCACGCTTCACAAGTTCAAGAGCTGTCTCACTTTTACCAACACCACTTTGACCTGTAATTAAAACACCAACACCGTAAATATCTACTAATACACCATGAACAGCAGTTGTTGGTGCTAGCTTACCTTCTAAATAATTAGTTAAACGACTTGATAATCTCGTTGTCGTTTGAGAAGAACGTAATAAAGGCATGCCTGATTCACGTGATGCTTGTAATAACTCATCTGGTACATCTTGATTACGAGTTATAATAATACATGGCGTCTCCTCGGTACAAAGCGCTTTCATTCTCTCTTGTTTTTGCTCTGTTGTTAACGTATCAAAGAACGTAAGCTCCGTTTTTCCAAGAAGCTGCACGCGATCAGCTGGATAATATGTAAAGAATCCTGCCATTTCAATTCCAGGTCGTGATAAATCACTTGTATCAATCGGACGATGAATTCCTTCCTCACCACTTATTAACTCCAATTGAAATTGTTCAATTAAATCTTTTGTCCTTACTTTTGGCATATGTATAAACCTCCACTCCGCTGCGGGTTCAGTCTCGTTTGATGTAAAATTCCATTCTACCGGATATTGTACCATTTTTTTCTGGAAACAAGAAATACGGTTTCTAATAAATAGAAAAAAACATTTCATACGAATAATGAAATGTTTTTCTTTTTGTCATTTTCTCTTTTTTTCATATAGAGGTTCCACAATTGCCTTTTCAATAATCATATTAAAAATTGAAATACAAATTGCCGCAACAATCGCTACACCAAATCCTGATATATTAAAAGCATCTCCTAATAATGAATCTGCTATTTTTAACGTAATCGCATTAATAACAATTAAGAAGAAGCCGAAAGTTACAACAGTAATTGGTAGCGTAATTAAAATTAAAAACGGCTTTACGAACACATTTAAAACCGCCAATATAATACTCGCAATAATTGCAGTTTGTATATTTGCTACGTAAAATGCATCTGGTGCAATCCCTTTTAAAAGCCCCGATACAGCGATTAACACAACGCTATTTACAAGAAGTGATACAATCCATCTCATTTTCTTACACATCCTTTTGACATATATATTTCATCATACGCTAATAGATAATAAACGCAAGTATGATACAAACACTTATATCAACTTATTCTACTCTTCATGCTTGTATACCTACTAACACTTCTTTGTGAAATAAGGGCCGCACCACCTATGTTCATGAGTTTTCACAAAGGTCCAAGTGAAATCTTTATCTACCATATAGATATCACCTTTATACGCATCGTCTGTCTCACACAATATATCATCCATATGTAACAAACTCGCATCCTTTATTAGCAATACATCATCACAGTGTTGGTAGAAAATGTAGCACTCCTTTTTCACTTCATTATGAAACGCTCTCTCTGCTTCTATTCCTTCTAAGCACTTCTTTTTCTCATAACTAAATATGTGCTATAGATAACCACATGCATACCTATCTCCATGAAGAAAAATATCTTCTTTTTCTTTATCACTTAAATGATTTGCAAAGTGATCCTCCCAGCACTTTCGAAAATATACACCCCAACTTTGAAATTCTCTTACCTTCATATTTTTCTTTCTTAACACCTCTAAAAACTCCATCTTCTCCCCCTATACAATAAAAACCGAGTGTCATTTCCACTCGGTTTTTATTCACACACTTATTGCGATAATTCTACTTCTTTTATTTTCTCTTTCATTCTTGCTTTATCACGATTTAAAATCTCTTTTAAATACTTACCTGTATACGAGCGCTCTTCTTTCACTACTTGCTCTGGCGTTCCGGAAGCAACAATTTGTCCACCTTTGTCCCCGCCTTCTGGTCCAAGATCAACGATATAATCAGCTGTTTTTATCACATCTAAATTATGTTCAATTACAAGTACCGTCTCACCGCTCTCAACAAGACGTTGCAGCACTTCTAGAAGACGTGCAATATCATGCGCATGTAAACCAGTCGTTGGCTCATCTAAAATATATAACGTACGACCTGTAGAACGACGGTGTAATTCAGAAGCTAATTTCACACGCTGTGCTTCCCCACCAGATAATGTTGTTGCTGGTTGACCTAATTTCATATAACCAAGCCCAACATCTACAAGCGTTTGAAGTTTACGCTTAATTTTAGGAATATTGGCGAAGAATTCTACTCCATCTTCAATTGTCATCCCTAACACTTCAGAAATATTCTTATCTTTATATTTCACTTCTAACGTTTCACGATTATATCGTTTACCGTGACAAACTTCACACGGAACATACACATCTGGTAAGAAGTGCATTTCGATTTTAATAATTCCATCACCACGGCACGCTTCACAACGTCCACCTTTTACATTAAAACTGAAACGTCCTTTTTGATATCCGCGCACTTTCGCTTCATTCGTTTGTGCAAACACATCACGAATATCATCGAATACACCTGTGTACGTCGCTGGATTAGAACGTGGTGTACGACCAATTGGCGATTGATCAATATCAATTACTTTATCTAAATGTTCAAGACCTTTAATCTCTTTATGAGTACCTGGCTTCGCTTTCGCTTTATATAACTTTTGCGCTAACGATTTATATAGTACTTCATTAATCATCGTACTTTTACCTGATCCAGATACACCTGTTACCGCTACAAACGTACCGAGTGGGAATGACATTTTTGCATTCTTTAAGTTATTCTCTTTTGCGCCGACAATCTCTACTTTACGTCCATCACCTTTACGTCTTTCAAGTGGAACTGGAATAAACTCTTTACCGCTTAAATACTTACCTGTCAGCGAATTCTCATCCTGCATCACTTCAGCTGGTGTACCTGCTGACACAACTTGACCACCGTGAATACCTGCACCAGGTCCGATATCAAGTAAATAGTCAGCAGCCATCATCGTATCTTCATCATGTTCAACCACAATTAACGTATTACCTAAATCGCGCATTTCTTGCAATGTACGAATAAGACGATCGTTATCGCGCTGGTGTAAACCAATTGAAGGCTCATCAAGAATATAAAGTACGCCAGTTAGACGAGAACCAATTTGCGTCGCTAAACGAATACGCTGCGCCTCACCACCTGATAACGTACCAGCCGCACGACTTAGCGTTAAATAATCTAAACCAACGTTCACTAAGAATCCAACGCGCTCCTGAATTTCTCTTAAAATTAAATGAGCTATTTTTTGTTGCTTCTCCGTTAGCTCTACATTCGAGAAAAATTCTTGTACTTCTTGAACTGAATACTTCGTTACGTCAGCAATCGTTTTATCACCAACAAAAACAGCTAAGCTTTCAGGCTTTAAACGGCCGCCTTTACACTTCGGACAAGCTTGTTCTGCCATATACTTTTCCATTTGCTCACGAATGTAATCGGAACTCGTTTC
Organism: Bacillus sp. L_1B0_5; assembly: GCF_000836715.1. Classification (NCBI taxonomy): domain Bacteria; kingdom Bacillati; phylum Bacillota; class Bacilli; order Caryophanales; family Bacillaceae; genus Bacillus; species Bacillus sp. L_1B0_5. Next base: position 69,574 of record NZ_JXIS01000025.1, read on the forward strand.
ACGATAACGACGTTCAATGTTTGGAATAACACCTTCAAATAAAATCTCATTTTCCTTTACTTGACCGAATTCATTTACATAGCGGAAATAAACCTTCTCTTCCCCGCTTCCGTACAACACTTTATCAAATAAATCTTTCGGTATATCTTTCACAGGCATATCCATATCAACGCCGTAGTGATTACATACAGATTGTAAAAGTTGTGGATAGTATTGTGAACTTGTCGGTTCCCAAGGTGCAATCGCATGTTCATTTAATGATAAATCCCAGTTCGGGATAACAAGTTCTAAATCTACCTCTAGCTTTGAACCAAGTCCATCACAAGAAGGACAAGCTCCGAACGGACTGTTGAATGAGAACATACGCGGCTCTAATTCTCCGATTGAAAAACCACAATGCGGACAAGCATGATGTTCACTAAATAGAAGTTCCTCTTCTCCCATTACATCGATTAAAACTCGGCCTCCGCCAAGCTTTAATGCACTTTCAAGTGAATCAGCAAGACGGCTTGCGATTCCTTCTTTTACAACAATACGGTCAATTACAACTTCAATGGAATGCTTCTTATTTTTATCTAACGTAATCTCTTCAGACACATCGAGCATTTCACCATCAACACGTACACGAACATATCCTTGCTTCTTAATATCTTCAAGTACTTTCACATGTGCACCTTTACGACCAGAAACGATAGGAGCTAACACTTGTAATTTCGTACGTTCAGGATATTCAAGAACACGGTCTACCATCTGCTCTACTGTTTGTGATGTAATTTCAATCCCATGATTTGGACAAATTGGCGTACCAATTCGCGCAAATAATAAACGTAAATAATCATAAATCTCCGTTACCGTTCCGACAGTTGAACGTGGATTACGACTCGTCGTTTTTTGATCGATTGAAATCGCTGGTGACAATCCTTCAATCGTATCTACATCCGGCTTATCCATTTGTCCTAAAAACTGGCGCGCATACGCAGATAACGATTCTACGTATCTGCGCTGCCCTTCTGCATAAATCGTATCAAATGCTAATGATGATTTCCCCGAACCAGACAATCCCGTTACAACGACAAGCTGATTTCTCGGAATGGTTACATCAATATTTTTTAAGTTATGTGCTCTAGCACCTTTTACAACGATAAAATCCTTGCTCTTACTCACTCTTTTCACCCTTCCGCTTTTAATTCTAATAGTAAATCTCTTAGTTCAGCTGCACGCTCGAAGTCTAACGCTTTTGCTGCTTCTTTCATCTCTGCTTCCATCTTCGCAATTGTCTTTTCACGCTCTTTTTTCGTCATTTTCTTAGCAGGAGTTGCTTCGTATGTTTCTGTCTCTTCAGCAGTTGTCGTTGCACGGATTACATCACGTACGCCTTTTTGAATCGTTTTCGGCGTAATACCATGCTCTTTATTGTAGGCTTCTTGTATAGTACGACGACGCTGCGTTTCTTCAATTGCAATTCCCATTGATCTTGTTATACGATCTGCGTACATAATAACTCGGCCGTTTTCATTACGCGCGGCACGACCAATTGTTTGAATTAATGAGCGCTCTGAACGTAAGAACCCTTCCTTATCAGCATCTAAAATCGCTACAAGTGATACTTCTGGAATATCTAATCCTTCTCGTAATAAGTTAATACCGACCAGTACATCAAACTTACCAAGGCGAAGATCGCGGATAATTTCAATACGTTCTAACGTTTTAATTTCAGAGTGAAGATAGTTAACTTTAATTCCTACATCTTTTAAGTAGTCCGTTAAATCCTCTGACATTTTCTTCGTTAAAGTCGTAATTAATACACGTTCATTTTTTGCAATACGATCTTGAATCTCTCCTAATAAATCGTCAATTTGCCCTTCAATAGGTCGTATATCGATTGGTGGATCTAAAAGCCCTGTTGGACGAATAATTTGTTCTATTACTTCTGGTGACTGCTCTAACTCGTACGGTCCTGGCGTCGCCGAAACGTAAATAACTTGATTCGTTTTCTCCTCAAACTCATCAAACATGAGCGGTCTATTATCTAAAGCTGACGGCAGACGGAATCCATGATCCACAAGCACTTGCTTACGTGCTTGGTCCCCGTTATACATCGCTCTTACTTGTGGCACTGATACGTGCGACTCATCCATAACAATTAAGAAATCTTCCGGGAAATAGTCCAATAACGTATACGGTGTTGCACCCGCTGGACGAAGTGTTAAATGACGGGAATAGTTTTCAATCCCTGAACAAAAGCCCATCTCGCGCATCATTTCTAAATCATAACGTGTACGCTGCTCTATACGCTGCGCTTCTAACAACTTACCGTTATCATTTAATTCCTTTAAACGCTCTTCTAATTCTTTTTCAATATTTTCAATAGCGACCTTCATTTTCTCTTCACGCGTAACGAAGTGAGATGCTGGGAAGATTGCTACATGATCACGTTCTGCTAATACTTCACCTGTTAACGCATTTACTTCACGAATACGATCAATTTCATCGCCGAAAAATTCAATTCGAATACAATGCTCATCAAGTGATGCTGGGAAGATTTCAACTACATCTCCGCGCACACGGAATGTACCACGCTTGAAATCAATATCATTACGTCCATACTGTACATCAACAAGTTCACGAAGCAATTGATTGCGGTCCTTCTCCATACCAACTCGAAGTGATACAACTAACTCGCGATATTCTTCAGGAGAACCTAAACCATATATACACGATACACTCGCAACGATAATTACATCGTCCCGTTCAAATAATGCAGACGTTGCCGAGTGACGCAATTTATCAATTTCATCATTAATCTGCGCGTCCTTTTCAATAAACGTATCTGTTTGTGGTACATACGCTTCCGGCTGATAATAATCGTAATAACTAACAAAATACTCAACTGCATTATTCGGGAAAAAGTCTTTCAACTCACTATATAACTGTCCTGCTAACGTTTTATTGTGAGCCATAACAAGTGTTGGCTTTTGCACTTCTTTAATGACATTTGAAATCGTAAATGTCTTACCCGTTCCTGTCGCTCCAAGCAACACTTGCTTTTTCTTTCCACTATTAATTCCCTCTACAAGCTTCTCTATAGCTACCGGCTGATCACCTTGCGGGGAATACGCTGATATAATTTCAAATTGATGTTCCAAGTAAAATCCGACCTCCTCATAAAAATCTGTATTATTATTTTACCACGAATGCCTATAAAAAACCTAAAAAAACGAACAGATATTCGGTAAAGTTTTCGACAATATACACATAGAAAAAGGAAGGAGTAAATACTTCCTTCCTCTACTAACTCTATTTTTTAGGTACATATACTAAGTCATATCCATTGCGCCCAGCTTCATTCGTACAATCTATTAGCCTATAAGTGATTCCTGATTCGCGCTGGTCTTTAACAATACTTTTACAACTATCTTTATGTAACCCTTTATCCTTCCCGGCAAATTTGTCTTTTCTATTATCTGACACATAAAATATATCGTTCCCACTATACTCTAACATTTGAAAAATCGGGTCCCCTTCAAGGGTATACTGCACAATTCTTATTTTATCAACTTCCCTTTGCTCGACATTCAAAACGAACTTTTCAAATTTATCTAGATTGGAAATCCTGGTTCCCTTTACAATGACATCGTTCTTCTTATCAATTGTAGTGTTAGATGGTGAGCATGCTACTAAACTAAAGAGAAATAGACATATAAAGCTGGTTCTTTTTTCTATTGTCATCCTCTCCTATAAAAATTATTTGTATACCCAAAAGCTACTTTCAACTATGAAAGTAGCTTTTCTTTTCCTTTCTCCTTCTTCGGAAAAACCACATATGAAAATGAAATCGCTGTATCAACTAAAAATATAATTGCCCACACTTGGCTCACGCGACTTGCAGCTTTATTTAAAACGATTCCCGATTCTAACCAATTACCCCATTGTTCAAATGGAATAAATCCATACGCGAAGAAAAAGAATATGTGCACACCAACGAATAAAACAAGATGTAATACCCAATTTTTTATTTCCTGCTTTGCATAGGCCATACCTGTTAATTCTATCTGTTCTTCAATAATAGGCGCTGGTTCATTACGCCATTTCGCAACTAGCTTTTGCGCAAATATATCAAGCTTCTTCAAATCCTTTTTCCCATAGAAAACTGCATACAATAAAATAATTACAGTAATAATTTGAAAATTAGAGAACTTTCCTGTTTGATAATAGTCCACTGCCCCTAATGTTAAAATAAACACTTCATTTACGAGGAGTACAATCCCCATAATAAAGCTCGCCTTCTTCAAACGAAATCCGTAACGGAGTAAAAAGAAACCGATAGCCGATAACCAAAATATAATCTCTGCCCCAATTAAAAAATACCAACGATATTCTGCGAGTATGCTCATTTATCCTTCTCCCTTTCATCATAAATACGAAAAGCTTCATCCATATATAATAAAAACTCTTCTTCAATTGGATACATGCTCATTTTCTGTGAATCTTCCTTTGATTTTCTAACTTCCCATAACTTATCTAAAAACGCTTCGTCACCATTAGCCATTTCTAAACACTTCTGCATTAATCTCTTCATTGCCCTTTGTACCTCATCACTAGCGGCTTCTTTATCCTCTTTCATAAAAATACGTAATTGCTTTAATAAATCTACCCATTCTAAAACATTCGGATCTTCCTCACTCATATTCGGCAAATTATGAAGCAACTTTTGTTCTTCCTTTGAAAATACTTCATTTTGAAATATTTCACGTATACGAGGAGACTGTTTTGAAAGCTGAATAAGTTCAAACATAACTTTCCAATCAAGTTCTCCCTCTACATCTACCGAATAAACAACCGCTTGTAAAACACGCTCCATTCGATTGAACTTCTTTTGCTCTTCTTGTACAAATCGAAGTTGGTTTTCAAGTGATTTTTTCAAATCCAACTCACCTTTTACTAACATATTCGCAACTTCTTTTAATGAAAATCCCATTTCTTTTAAAAATAAAATTTGTTGCAAACGAATAACGTCAGCTTCACTATATAACCGATGCCCACCCTCTGTTTTTCCGCTCGGCTTTAATAAATCTATTTGATCATAATAACGTAGTGTACGTACTGTAACCCCTGTTTCCCTCGTCAATTCTTGTATTGAAATCACTACCATCACCTCTTCCCCCTCATTATAAAAGATGACGTTACGTCACTTTCAAGCATTTTGTAAAAAAAATACAAAAAGCTGTTTATACAAAGTGTATAAACAGCTTTTATGGAAATAACCCCTTTTGTATGGCGCGCCCACAAAATAAAATAAGTGCTCCAACAACAACACTCGTTGCCGTTTTATGATAATGGGCTAATACTAATAAATAATACGATAAACCTACAGTACCAATCATAATACAAATACTCGGCACTGGATTACGAGAAAAATTTTGCATTCCCCAAAGAAGCGCAAATATAGCTGTAGCGACACATAACACCGGTAATCCCATCCCAGTTCCCCTTTTTCTATCTATTATCCCTTGTTGCTAATACGCTCGTTGATGCGATACTTATTAATAAACCAAAAATAGCAATATATAATAGCTCAGTTACATGTACTGCTTGCCTATCTAAATACTTATTTACACAAAGATACATAATAAACAAGAAAACGAAGCTTGTAATACAAATCATAAAATATGACTTCATCTTGTTCACAACTCGCTCATCAATCGATGGTACTCCCTCTTCTTTCAAACGCTTCTGCTCTTTATATTCCGAAATTCCATATAAAATGACTAGCGCTACATTCGATATAAAAATAGTTCCCCACGAAATACTTAAAATCATTAAACTCGTATTTAAAAGAATTCCTGCTACAAGCAAACTCCCTACGAATCTCATGACCTCTCTCTTACTCATACATGATCAGCCTCTTTTCGATTTCTATATTTCCACTTCGGCCAATAGTTCACAAGAAAATATACCCACTGCCCTAGTACAAATAAAACAAACGGCATACCAGCATTTCCATCAACAATTAAATTATATAAACTCCATATCGCTAAACTAATCGTAAAAAATAACCCTACATATTTAAACGCTTTATCTGACTGAAATCTCTCAAACTCATCCTGCATTTTTTATTCCCCCTATCGCTATGCTCGTTTTCCTACCATAACTCCTATAATGAGACTACCTGCAAATAAGGAACTACATATTATAAATATCTCTTGCACAGGTATAACAGCCCTGCCTATTGCTTTACTCGCAACAATATAAACAATAAGCAACAGAAATGCGAATACAAATGAGACATTTACATGTTTTTTTATATTTTCATTTACTCGCTCATCTATATCGGGAAGTTCTTCTTTTTTGTACTTACGCTTTTTGTAATACACATACACTATCAAAAATACAATTGCTAAAACGTTACTCACTACGAGCGGTAAAATTGATATAGTCGGATTCATAATATGAACTATAATGTCTCCTAAAAACAATCCAAAAGTCGCACCGATTAATAACTTTTTAGTATCGTTCATTTTTCCTCCCCTTACTCTAGCGTAAATATTTCCTCCACCTTCACTCCAAAATATTTGGCGATTTTTAAGGATAGCTCTAGACTCGGGTTATAATGATGGTTTTCAATCGCCACGATTGTCTGCCGCGTCACCTGCATCGCCTTTGCCATTTCAACTTGTGTTATATGATTTTGCTTTCTTAATTCTTTGATTTTATTTTTCACACCCATAGGATCCACCTTCAAAAGTAAAGATATCTTTACTTAAATTATAAATATTTTCCAGTTATAAGCAAAGATATCTTTACAAATTTTAGAAAAACATTTCACTGCATATCTTCTCTAACAAAGTACAAGAGTAATTCAATTTATATCAGCGATTTTTTAAATATATCAGCGCAACTCCATTTATATCGGCGATTTCCCAAATATATCGACATCAGTAGCACCATAAGCATAAGAAAGAAGCTGCCCCAAAATATCTTTTGGAACAGCTTCTTCGTCCTACTTACATAAATCCTAATCCCCATACAAGAACGTATCCAAGAACCGATAAGCAAACCGAGCCAATCAGCCCCGCCACGAATGCTTTACTTCCTAATTTACGGAACGTTTTAAACTCTACATTTAAACCGAGCCCCGCCATCGCCATTGCGATTAGCATATAAGCAATGACAACAATGTATCCCGCAACAACTTCTGGAATAATCCCAAGCGAATGCACTGCACTCATCGCTAAAAATCCGAAGATGAACCAAGGAATTGGAAGGTCACGCCACGATTTTTTTTCTTTGCTTCCCTCGCTCTTACCAAACCATAATCCGATTAAAATCGCTACTGGTACAAGCATTGCAACGCGCGTTAATTTCACGATAACTGCGATATCTACAGCCGTGCTTCCTCCTGGCGCCGCAGCCGCAATTACGTGAGCAATTTCATGCAGTGTCGCCCCTGAGAACACTCCATATCCGTATGGAGATAAACCAAGCACTGGATATAATAACGTATAAATAAGCGTAAATATTGTACCTAAAATTGCAATGATCGCCGCTCCAACTGCTGTTTCGTCATCTTTTGCTTTCACTTGCGGTGCAATTGCCACGACCGCGGCCGCGCCGCAAATTGCCGTACCGCATGCTGTTAAAATCCCAAGTTTCTTTTCTACTTTAAATACTTTCGTTAGTCCGTATACAACAAAAATAGTAAATGTAATAACAACCGCCGCGATGACCAATACTTTCGGTCCCGCCTTCGCAATATCAACAAGATTTAATCGCATTCCAAGTAAGATGATCCCAAAGCGCAGTAACTTCTTACTCGCAAAGTTCGTTCCTGCAATCGCATCATGAGGAACTCCAATTGCAGCGCGCCAAACCATCCCAATTAGAATAGCAATTACTAATTGTCCCATAATATTTAAAAATGGAAGCTCTGCTAAATATTTCGCGGCAATTGCGATTAATAATGTAATCCCAATTCCTTGCGAAAATCCAAAGCCCTTCTTCTTTTGTATAACAAGTGTTTGTTCCACCTTGTACCACCCCAATAATCGTATTGGAACATGCATGTTCTTTCTACTTACATTATAAGAGAGTTTCTATAATAAGTTTAATACCAATACCAAATCTCTATCATCAGAAATACTTATGATAAGATGATAGAAAAAGAAAGGAGCCCATTATATGAACGTAGATATTTTAAAAATTTTTGTTACTGTCGTTGAACAGAAACACTTCTCACGTGCAGCAGAATTATTAAACCTTTCACAGCCCGGAGTAAGTATGCATATACGCAACTTAGAAAACGAATTTGGCACTACACTTATTCAACGCTCTCCGAAGCACGTCCAAGTTACGGAAGCTGGAAACATATTATATATACATGCAAAGCAAATGCTCTCTCTTTACGAAGATGCTAAGCAAGAGATTAATGAACTACATAACGTTGTAACAGGAACACTTCGCATTGGTGCTAGTTTTACAATTGGCGAATACTTACTTCCAAAAATACTGGCTAACTATGCGAATGAAAATCCACACGTCGAAGTTCATACTTTCATCTCAAATACAGAAGACGTTTTGCAAAGCCTTCGCTCTAATCAAATTGATATCGGCCTAGTAGAAGGGCAAGTCATATACGCTGATGTTGACGTTGAAACGTTTATGCAAGATGAAATGAAGCTTGTCGTTCCGCCAAATCATCCATTGCTCCGCACAAATGAAATAAATGAAAGCACACTCCAAGATCAAGTATGGGTATTAAGAGAAAGTGGTTCTGGTACACGCGCTTATAGTGACCGCTTTATTCATCAACACCATTTAAAAATGAAACGATTCTTTACATTCAGTAGTATCCAAAGCGTAAAGGAAGCTGTTAGTGCCGGTCTTGGCATCGCTATACTTTCTGATTGGACTGTACGGAAAGAGCTACTAGCAAAAGAACTATTCCACGTCGAAGTTCCAAATGAACAACTAATCCGTCCGTTCTCCATCGTGCGCGGCAAATATTTCATTCCATCTAAAGCCATTCAAGTGTTCTTAAATCATGTAAATTCTTTTGCGAAAAAACAGCATTGACCTTCACATTAGTGTGAAGGTTTACAATACATGTAAAAGGAGTGAAACACATTGCGAATTGGAGAATTATCAAAAGAAACTGGCGTTAGTGAAAGATCACTAAGACATTACGAAGAAAAGGGATTACTCCCTTCTAAGCGCCTTGCAAATGGCTACCGTGATTTTGATGAAAGTGCCATCGAAAAAGTGGAGCTTATTCAAATGTACTTACAAATTGGCTTAAATTTAGAAGAGACGGCAAGGATGCTGCGCTGCCTTGAAATTGAACCGCACCTGTACGACAATCCGTGCAGCAGTATCCTTACGCTTTACGAAGATAAACTCAATGAAGTAACAAAGCAAATCACATTACTTTCCAACATCCAAACGAATTTGCAAAAACACGTTTCACTCCTAAAACAAACAAAAGAAAAGGGATGATTACATGTTTGTTATACATGGCAGTTCAAGACAAAACGGAAATACGGAAGCTTTAACACATATGATGATCGATGGAATTGAAACAGAACAAATTTATTTACGTGATCACACAGTCTATCCTATTACAGATAAGCGTCATGATGCAGAAGGATTCCAACCTGTAAATGATGACTACGAGCAGTTAATCAAACGCATGTTAGAGCACGACACAATTATCTTTGCTACACCGCTATACTGGTATGGAATGAGCGGTCATATGAAAAACTTCATTGATCGCTGGTCACAAAGCTTGCGCGATACATCTCTTCATTTCAAAGAAAAAATGAAAGGCAAAAAAATGTATGTTGTCATCGTTGGCGGGGACAATCCAAAGCTAAAAGCATTACCGCTTATCGCTCAATTCCAATATATCTTTGATTTTGTTGGTTCATCATTTGAAGGTTATGTTATTGGGGATGCGAATGGATTAGATGAAATCCAAAATGATGCTGAGGCACTGACAAAAGCACAATTGTATAATAATAAACTCAAAAATAATAAATAGAAATTAGTTTGACAAACCGTTTTATATGCGCATACAATAAAAGTAATATTATGAAAGGAAGGTACTTTGACCAATGAAGTTCTAATTCTCTTATTTATTTCATCCATCACAAATAGTGAACAAAAATGATGAAAACTAGCAGAGGATTAGTCTGTCCATTTGTCGATACTTTCTTTCGAAGCGATTATGTAAAAAATCGTTTATTTATGTACGATTTTTACATACAAGGGCGACATTTATCCTCTCTAGTGAAACTAGGGAGGTTTTTTTATGACTATTTTATTCGCACGTAATATTGAAAAGAGCTTTGGTGATCGTACCCTATTTACGTTGCCATCACTGGAAATTCAAGTGCAGGATCGTATAGGAATTGTCGGAGTCAACGGAGCTGGAAAATCTACGTTACTACAAATATTAAGTAAGGAAATAGAAGCTGACGAAGGCACAGTAACTCATCATAGTTCTATCAGCATCATTCCTCAGCTTAGCGAAGAACTACCAGAAACCGCTTCTTCTCTCGCAAAAGGAAAATGGAGCATTTCAAACGTTACAGATTCAATGAGCGGCGGTGAACGAATGCGCCTAAAAATTGCCCACGCTCTTGAACAGAATGCAGGCATTTTATTCGCTGATGAACCAACAAGCCACTTAGATATGGTCGGTACAGAGCAATTAGAAAAGGCCCTTTTATCTTATAAAGGGGCACTTGTTTTAATATCACATGATCGTGACTTTTTAGATGCGATATGTACAAAAATCATCGAAATCGAAGACGGTACTATTCAAGAGTATAAAGGTAATTATTCAAACTATCGCAAGCAAAAAGAACGTGAGCGAATACAAAAACAAGCAGAATATGAGCAATACGTACAAGAAAAAAATCGTTTAGAGCAGTCCATTTTACAAAAAAAGCAACGTGCTTCTAGCATGACAAAAATCCCAACACGGTTCAGTTCATCTGAATCTAAACTTTATAAATTAAGTGGGGCTCATGGCCAAGAACAGGTTAGTAAAGCAGCGAAAGCATTAGAGACACGTCTCGAAAAACTAGAAAAGAAGGAGAAGCCAAAGGATCTTTCTCAAGCTCAGTTTGACGTACAATACCATGCACCCATTCATAGTAAATTAGTAGTACAGTTCAATAAAGCAACAAAGAAAATAGGTGACCGCACACTATTTAAAAATATGAATGGAACTATTGCTCCTGGTGCAAAACTTGCTATTTTAGGGGCAAACGGAAGTGGAAAAACGACTCTGTTCAACATGCTTCTCACAAACGAGCGTGGCATTCAGCTTTCGAAAAGTTGTAAAATTGGATACTTCGAACAAACACTATCCATTTTAAAAACAGATAAAACCATTTTAGAAAATGTTCTAGAAGAAACAAACTATACAGAATCGTTCGTTCGCACAATACTTGCACGGCTTCTATTCCGCCGTGAAGATGTTCATAAACCTGTGCACGTTCTAAGCGGGGGTGAGCGAATGAAGGTTGCACTCGCAAAAGTATTTTTAGGAAACTATAATATGCTTCTGCTCGATGAACCGACAAACTATTTAGACTTAGCGACGCAAGAAGAATTAGAAAGCATGTTACAAGAATATCCTGGCACTATACTTTTCATTAGCCATGACCGTGCCTTTATTCGCTCTGTTGCAGACCATATTCTCCAAGTAGATGAGAGTGAACCAAGAATCTTCCACGGTAATTACGAGCAATACACAAAAAGAACCACCGGAGATTCTGTAAACGTTACTGAGCAAGAATTGTTACGATTACAAACAAAATTAACAGAAGTCATCAGCCGGATTTCCATTCCAAATCATCACGATGACATCACATCTCTCGAACAAGAATACGCAAAATTATTAACTCAAATTCAAAAATGTAAAGAAGCACTCTAATGTCTTCCCTATATATCGACGGGGCATTCCACATTTCCCAAGAAATATTGAATCTTCGACATATAAAGTAAAAAGCCATGCATCAGCACGGCTTTTTACTTTATATACGAACAGCAGTCCCGCTCACAGCAACCATTAGCATCCCTTCGCGAACTACTTCGTAATCCACGTCAATACCAACAATGGCATTCGCATTTTTTTGTCTTGCGAAAGTTTTCATCTCTTCCATTGCAATGTCGCGCGCTTCTTTTAATTTACTTTCATAAGCACCCGCACGACCGCCGACAATGTCACGGACAGAAGCGAAGAGGTCACGAACGATATTCGCGCCCATAATCGCTTCTCCATTGACGATATCGATATACTCAATAATTTCTTTTCCTTGAATTGTAGACGTTGTTGTTACAATCATACTCTATAGCCTCCCATATGAGATTTTTACCTACTTATGGTGCACTAATTCAGTACAAATTATATTTACGAACTAAACTGAGCTTCGTATAACCTACTGTATCCTCCGCCTTGCTCAATTAATTCATCATGTGAACCTTGTTCTGCAATACCGTCTTTATTTACAACGACAATTCGATCTGCATTTTTAATCGTTGCAAGTCTGTGAGCGATAACTAACGTTGTACGGCCAGCTGCTAATTCAGCAAGTGATTTTTGAATTGCAAGTTCCGTCTCAGTATCTAGTGCGGAAGTAGCTTCATCTAGTATTAAAATTGGCGGGTTTTTCAAGAACATACGAGCAATTGCTAGACGCTGCTTCTGTCCACCAGAAAGTTTTACACCACGCTCACCGATAACAGTATCTAAACCGTCTGGTTGTGAGTAAATTAAGTCTTCTAACTGCGCACGTTTTACTGCCTGCCAAATTTCAGCTTCTGACGCCTTTAAGTTCCCGTAAGCAATATTTTCACGAATTGTTCCTGAGAATAAGAACACATCTTGCTGCACAATTCCAATTTGCTTACGAAGTGAAGATAATGTCATATCTTTCGTATCAATTCCATCAATTTGAATCGATCCAGATGATTGCTCATAAAAACGTGGTAATAGGCTACATAACGTCGTTTTCCCAGCTCCTGATGGTCCAACGAATGCAACTGTTTCACCTGCATGTATGTTCAAACTAATGTCATTTAAAATCGGTTCTTTATTTTCATATCCAAACGTAATGTTGTTATATTGAATATCACCATGTACATGCTTCACTTCCATTGCATCTTTAGAGTCTACAATGTCAGGCTCTGTTTCAAGAAGCTCTACATACCTTTTAAAACCAGCGATTCCTTTCGGATAGCTTTCGATTACCGCGTTAATTTTTTCAATTGGACGGAAGAAAATATTCGTTAATAGAACGAATCCGATAAATCCACCGTATGTTAATTCTCCTTGCAGAACAAACCATGTACCGCATATTAATACGAAGAGCGTTACGAGACGCATGAGCATATAACTAATCGATGAATTTAAAGCCATAATTTTATACGCCATTAATTTCGTTGTACGGAAACGAGCGTTGTTCACAGCGAATTGCTCTTTCTCAAACTTTTCATTTCCGAATGCTTGTACAACGCGAATACCACCAACGTTGTTCTCAATACATGCATTGAAATCAGCAACGTCTGAGAATAAACGTCTGAACGTACCTGTCATTTTTTTATTGAAGTAAAGTGCTAACCATAATAAGAATGGAATGACGAAGAACGTTAATAGCGCTAACTTCCAGTTAATCATCATCATAAATGAGAATGCCCCAACTAAAGTCATAATAGCGATAAACAAATCTTCTGGTCCATGATGAGCAATTTCCCCAATTTCCATTAAATCGTTTGTAAGGCGTGAAATTAGATGACCTGTTTTATTATTGTCAAAAAATCTGAATGATAGCTTTTGAATGTGATCAAATAATTTCTGCCTCATATCTGTTTCAATGTTAACACCAAGCATATGTCCCCAATATGTAACGACATATTGTAAACCTGCATTTAACATATAAACTGCGAGTAAACCGAAACAAGCCCATAAAATAAGCGTCCAGTTTTGCCCTGGCAATAACTTATCAATAAATTGATTTACGATAAGCGGGAAGCCGAGTTCTAATAATCCTGCGACAACCGCACAAGAAAAGTCGAGTATAAATAAACCTTTATACGGTTTATAGTACGAGAAAAATTTACGCAGCATATCTTACCTCCATTTTCCAAAATTAAAAAGACTCCCTAAATGATAACCATTATCAAATAATTATTCAAGTTATCCGTCTATGAAACTGAAAATAAACTTTGCGATAGCTGTCGTTTTTGGCCGGAAAGTCGATATATTCGAATAATCGCCGATATAAATTTCATTTACTAACTACCCTCCCCCCAAAAAACAAAAAAAGGTACCACCACAAGGTGATACCATTCCTTCTATTACATCGCTTCTGAATCCCACTCATGCTCCTGCTCAACGAATACAATACCTAATTCGTGATGTCCACCAGCATATAATGCAGTTTGTGCAAGACGAAGCTCACCATTTGTATCTAATACTTCTAATTTACAAAATGCTCCTGTCGTCTTCGTTTGAAGCGCATCATAAAATTCCTCGGCGCTTTTTGGAATGACTCCATTTACTTTCGTAATAATTTCTCCAGGCAGTAATTTTAGCTCTGCTCCAATTGTATTTGGAATTGTATCTAGTACAACGAGCCCATCATTGCGTGCAGCAAAATACGCTGGTCTTGTTTCATCGGCAATTTTCTCTTGCATCGAAATTGTGAAACGTCCAAGCATCGCGACTCCCATCGCGATAATTGCAAGTACGTGCCACCAGTAACTTGCGATTCCTAAAACGAGCACAAGTCCTGCTAATCCATAAACACGTCTTCCTGTAAATAATAAAGCTTCCGTCGGCTCATAACTTTTAATCTTTCTCATAAATCCAATTAAAAATGGAACGAGAAATAGAGAATATGTATTTGAACCTATTGAAACGACAGGCCACCATGAAATAAACTGCGTTACCGCATCACCCGGTACAAGAATAAAAATAGGAACGATCCATAAACGCTTTGATTCGTGTAAACCAATCTTTAGCCCACGCTTGCCCTTCCTAATCTTCGGTGTAGAGTATCCTACTGCATTTTTAGAAATCAATAAGCCTTCTACAATAAGCATAACGCCTAGCAAAATAGCAAGGGATACGATGGTATTCTCTTCACCTTCTCGAAGCTGTAAGAAGGAAACTGGTAGCTTAGAAGATAATAGAACACATACAATCGCAATGCTAAATGTATAAGCTGCCGATAAATATCGATACATAGCCGTTAATCCAAATAGTAATGTCCAAATTAAAATGGCCCATAAGCTTGCTTTAGAAACAACAAGTCCAAGCCCAATCGTAATAATAGATACTACTAATCCGTATCCAATCCCTGCAAATAGAGAGGTTCGCAGTTCAAACCAAATATCATAAACTTTAAAAGAAAAATCTTTTCGTTCTCTTAACATACGTAAGTATCCAACGAAGATACTACTTATTACAAATATATAGACAGCAGGGTGTAAGAAAAAACGTCCAACTGCCCGCATTATTTCAAAAATCCACGCCTCCACGAACTCATTCACCACCATTTATATCATTCTTTCTTTTTATATTATCATAACTAAACAAACGTTTGTTTAACACAAAAAAATACAGGCAGCAAACTGCCTGTATTTTTTCTTATTTTGCCATTAATTTTAATGCTGAATGTAATTGTAGATCATTTTCTCCAGAACGGATTTTTTCGATAATTTTAGTTTGAATCGCTTCAGCTGTCTTTTTATCAAGCTGTCCTGTCGCTTCCATCTCATTCGCATTTTGGAATGCTTTCAGCGCCGATTCTGTCTCTTTACTAAAGTATCCATCTTCACGACCTGGTACATACCCTAAGCTCTTAAGCATTTCTTGAGCATGTTTTACTTGTACATCATTTGAATTGTATGAAAGTGTTTTTTCAATTTGAATTGGTGTCGCATGATAATAATTTGGTTGCTTCACTTCTACTGTTGGCGCGATTCCTTTTTTATGAATCCAGTTCCCATCCGGCGTTAACCATTTAAACATCGTTAATTTAATGTTGCTGCCGTCTTTAAATGGAACAGCTTGCTGGACAGTACCTTTACCAAATGTTTTTTCACCAATTA
The DNA here is from genome assembly GCF_000836715.1 of Bacillus sp. L_1B0_5. Classification (NCBI taxonomy): domain Bacteria; kingdom Bacillati; phylum Bacillota; class Bacilli; order Caryophanales; family Bacillaceae; genus Bacillus; species Bacillus sp. L_1B0_5. The sequence continues at coordinate 85,696 of NZ_JXIS01000025.1, forward strand.
AATCGTATCCTTCTCCTTCTTTCAGCGCACCCGCTAAAATCTCTGAAGCAGAAGCACTTCCATTATCAATTAATACTGAAATTGGATATGGTTTTCTCTCTTTCAGTTCCGTAGAGAATTTCTTCTTCTCACCATTTCGCTGTTCTACTTGTAGCATTGGCTTTTTATTCGTCATAATTTCCCCTAGTATATCTTCTACACTATTTAAATAGCCACCAGGATTACCACGCACGTCAATAACTAAGCCTTTTATATTTTTCTTTTCCAACTCTTTTAACTGATCCTTAAATTCTTTCGCTGTATTCTCAGCAAAAGAAGTGATTTGCATATAACCGATATCTTTTCCGCTCTCTTGCTTCACAGAACTAAACACTGTAAAGATTGGAATCTTTTCACGCTTAATTTTAAATACAATCGGATCAGTTACTCCCGCACGTTTAATTTCAATTGCGACAGTCGTTCCCTTTTTACCACGAATTTTTAATACTGCTTCTTCACGTGATAAGTCTTTCACACTGTTTCCATCTACAGATAAAATTTGGTCATTCGGTTTAATTCCTATCTTTTCTGCTGGTGAACCTTTAATTGGCGATACGATAATAAGCTTATCGTCCGTCTTGTTCACCTCAGCCCCAATCCCCTCTAATTCAGGATCAAGCGATTCACTAAACTGTTTGGCTGTTTCTTTATCCATATACGTGGAATAAGGGTCCTTCAGCGTAGACAACATACCTTGTATTGCACCTTCAACTAACTTTTCATCTTTCACGTCTTCCACATAACGTGAATCAATTAGTGCATACGCCTCATTAATTTTTGCCAAATTCCCTTGCGCAGTGCTAGCATTCCCACTCGAAATTGTTTGCGTTACTTCTGCTGGGTTAACCCCAAATACAGACATGCCTGCAAACATTCCGCCAGCACCAATTAAAAATGCAACAACCATTCCAATAATTGCAACTCTACGTTTCAATGCGGAATTCCCCTTTCCAAAACACACAGGTGGTGTAGCAAAAGGCATCACACAGTGTGTGATGCCTTTACCTATTTCTACTATATGATAAGCTTGTACGAATTATGTTTGCAACTTTTTATACTTTTAAGAAGCGACGAATTGACATTACACTTCCCCACATACCGATTAAAGCACCGATTAACACTAGTAAACCAGCTAATTGGAATACGAAAGGACTGTATGGTAGAAGCTCGAAAATTGTTCCGCCAAGTTTTTCGTTAAACACACCTTGCAACGAATTATACGTAACTAGAATTAGGCCAATTGGAATAATTGATCCTAATACTCCTAAGAATAATCCCTCTAGCAAGAATGGCCAACGAATAAACCAGTTTGTTGCACCAACAAGTTTCATAATTTCAATTTCTGTACTACGAGCATAAATTGTAATTTTAATTGTATTAGAGATTAAGAACATCGCTGTGAATAAAAGACCAGCAATTAACGCAATCCCAATGTTACGACCAGTTTTCACAGTATCAAATAATCGTTCAACTTGCCCTTTTCCGTACTGAACATTACTGACAAACTGCATTTTTTCAACTTTCTTCGCGATTGTCGCTGTATCTGTTGGTTCTTTTGCTTTTACAACGAATACGTTTTTAAGTGGGTTATCTTGTTCAAATAACTCAAACGTTTTTCCGCTATCACCTAAGCTTTTAATTAAACGTTTTAACTCTTCTTCTTTAGAAGAATATTTAATAGAATCTACTTTTGCAATTTTACTCATATCTTCTTCTAATTTCTTTTGATCAGCTTCTTTCGCAGCTGGATCAATGTGTACACGAATCTCTACATCTTGCTCTACTTTTGTCGCAAAATGGTTCATATTCATAATCGCTGTTAAAAAGACACCTACAAGTAATAATGTAACTGTTACTGCACTAACAGAAGCAAACGTCATCCATCCGTTACGTGATAGATTCTTTACACCTTCTCGCAAATGTCGACTAAGGGTCTTAGCCTTCATATCCGTATCCTCCCTCAATCTCGTCTCGAACAATTTTTCCGCCTTCAATCGCGATTACACGATGACGGATTGTATTTACGATATCTGCATTATGCGTCGCCATAACAATTGTTGTACCACGCTCATTAATGCGAGTAAAAATCTTCATAATATCAAGAGCTGTTTCAATATCTAAGTTACCTGTTGGCTCATCGGCGATTACAACCTTTGGTCGATTTACAATCGCTCTCGCAATCGCAACACGTTGTTGCTCCCCGCCCGAAAGTTCACTTGGAAGTGCGTCTGCACGATCTTCAAGGCCTACAAGACCTAGAACTTCTGTTACACGCTCACGAATTGCATCCGGTTCTTCTTCAATTACTTCTAAAGCAAACGCAACATTCTCATATACCGTTAATTTAGGTAGTAATTTAAAATCTTGGAAAATTACGCCTAATTGACGACGAAAATACGGAACGTCTCTTTCTGCCAATGTTTCGATAGTAAGTCCATTTACATTAATAGATCCTGTAGATGGTTTCTCTTCACGATACATCATTTTAATAAATGTAGATTTTCCGGCTCCACTCGGTCCAACTACGTATACGAATTCACCTTGTTTAATGTTAACTGTAAGACCAGCAATGGCTTTCATACCATTCGGGTACTCCTTATAAACATTCGTCATTTTTATCATTATTTATCACCCAATACTTAATGATTTTTTTCGAAATACTTTTCTGTACATCTGAAAATAAAAGACATCCTTCATTTTCACTTATTCATCCTTGTTGAAGGTAGTTTACTTATGCTTTCTCATAAGCAATACCACTCTATGTAATATATTTCAGCAAAATTCTACAAACCCCATTGTAACATCAAACGGTTTCCAATTTGGATACATTTTTGTTACAGTTATGTTACATCCCAGAAAAAGGAAAACGAGTTGACTATATTATCAACTCGTCCATTTCACCTTTTTTATTTATGTTCTGCTAACCATTCAGATACTTTTTTCGCATCTTCACCTTGAATAAGTCCTGGTGACATTGAACCGCGGCCTTTTTTAATAATCTCTTCGATATCTGCGGCGTCGTACTTACCGCCTACTTTTCTTAAATCAGGTCCAGTTGCCCCTGATAAATCTGTCGCGTGACATCCAGCACAACTTCTTTGGAAAATTTGTTCTGCGCTGTCTGTGCTTGCAGACTGTTTCGAAGACTTACTCTCTTCTTTATTTCCGCATGCTCCTAAAGCAAAAACAACCGATGTCCCTAGCGCAATAGCCAACAATTTCTTTTTCACTTCTATCGCTCCCCATTGTTGATATTCTTTTTATTCCTAACACACTCATTTTCATTATAAGCATTATCTTTATATAGAAAAACTAAGGTGTATTTCATATTCCTCAAAAATACAGTGAGAACCTTGATAAAATAAAGCTTTCATAAGTTGTTTCAATTCTGTGAACAACTTAAAAAACTTCTATAAAGAATCCTTTTTAAAAGGAAAATTAGAAAAGTTCTATATAAATCTTCACCCTATTACCGCTCTATTTTATTATTCTCTACTTTTTACAAAACAATATACAGCATTGTAATCTACATATAATCCCATCAAAAAGAGAAGTTGTCGTTTCCAACTTCTCTTCCTCTTTACTTCATCTATAAAAATAAAATCAAATTCTTTATATCCTCTATATCCTCAGCATGCGCCAACAATTTTGTTGGCTTTTTTTCGCTTATTAGATGCGAGAACGTAAGTAAGCATCAATAAATGGATCAATCTCTCCATCCATAACTGCTTGTACGTTACCAACCTCCGTATTTGTACGGTGGTCTTTTACAAGAGAATACGGGTGGAATACGTAAGAACGGATTTGGCTACCCCATCCGATTTCTTTTTGTTCCCCACGGATTTCATCTAATTGTGCCTGTTGCTCTTCTAGTTTCTTTTGATATAATTTCGCTTTTAACATCTTCATCGCATGCTCACGGTTTTTAATTTGTGAACGCTCTGACTGACACGTTACAACTGTATTTGTCGGTGTATGTGTAATACGAACTGCTGAATCTGTCGTATTTACGTGCTGCCCACCCGCTCCACTTGCGCGGTACGTATCAATTTTTAAATCTTCTGTACGTACTTCAATTTCAACTTCATCATTGAACTCTGGTACAACTTCACAAGATACAAACGATGTATGACGACGACCTGAAGAATCGAATGGTGAAATACGTACAAGACGATGTACACCTTTCTCTGCTTTTAAGTAACCGTAAGCGTTATGACCTTTAATTAATAAAGTTACACTCTTAATACCAGCTTCATCACCTGGTAAATAGTCAACCGTTTCTACTTTAAATCCACGTTTTTCAGCCCAACGTGTATACATACGTAATAACATAGAACCCCAGTCTTGTGACTCAGTTCCACCTGCACCTGGATGTAATTCTAAAATCGCATTATTTTTATCATAAGGATCACTTAATAGTAACTGAAGCTCATACTCATTCATTTCTTGAATTAAGCCTTTTACTTCTGATTCTAATTCCTCATGTAAATCTTCATCATATTCTTCTTTTAAAAGCTCATGCGTTACTTCTAAATTTTCGAACGTCTCATCTAACTGACGGAAACTTCCAACCATATCTTTTAACGCATTCGCTTCATTAATTACAACTTGTGCGCCTTGTTGGTCATCCCAAAATCCTGTGCCCATCATTTTTTCTTCTAATTCTGCAATTTGTTTCTCCTTAGTAGGGAGGTCAAAGAGACCCCCTAAAAGCCGCTAATCGCTTAGCCATTTTCTCTAATTCCTGTCTAATTTCTACTAATTCCATTTCCTTCACCTCTATGTAATTGCTGTTACTTTCGTATGAAAACAAGGGAAACTCTCTCCACTTATTACGGAGAGAGTTTAATTCTTCTTAATTATACATTTTTGATATAAAAGTTTGCAAAGCAGCCAAGCTACCGCCCTATATTACTGAACAATACCACAGCAGTTTTTATATTTTTTACCGCTACCACATTTACATAAATCGTTGCGGCCCACTTGGTCACCTTTTACAACTGGCTTTTTCTTCGCTTCTTCGCCATCGCTAGATGGATGAACAGCTTCACCTTGAACAACTTCTTGACGTTCTAAGTTTTGTTCAATTTCAGCTTTCATAATGTAACGAGAAATTTCCTCTTCAATAGAAGCAACCATTGACTCGAACATCGCGAATCCTTCCATTTGGTACTCACGAAGTGGATCAATTTGACCGTAAGCACGTAAATGAATACCTTCACGAAGGTGATCCATCGCATCAATATGCTCTGTCCATTTCGTATCTACAACGCGGAATACAACAACTTTCTCAAACTCACGCATTTGCTCTTCTGGCATAAGCTTTTCTTTGTCGTTGTAACGCTCTATTAATTTCGCGATAATCGGTTCGCTCATTTCCTCAGGAGCAAGGCGACGTAATTCTTCTTCTTTTATGTCTCCTTCTTGAAGCAGGTTTGTATTTAAGTAGTCAACAAGACCTTTAATGTTCCAATCTTCTTCAATTTCTTCTTGTGTATGAAGCGCAACAGCACGTTCTACTGTAGATTTCATCATACCTTCAATAATGCCACGTAAGTTTTCCGATTCCATTACTTCTTGACGTTGCTTATAAATAACTTCACGTTGCTGACGAAGTACATCATCGTATTGTAATAATTGCTTACGTGCATCATAGTTATTTCCTTCAACACGTTTTTGTGCAGACTCTACCGCACGAGAAACCATTTTACTTTCAATTGGCTGAGAATCATCCATACCAAGACGATCCATCATTGCTTTCATATTATCTGAACCAAATCGGCGCATTAATTCATCTTCCATTGATAAGTAGAACTGCGTCACACCAGGGTCCCCTTGACGACCAGCACGACCACGTAACTGATTATCAATACGACGGCTTTCATGACGTTCTGTACCGATAACTGCTAGACCGAAGATTTTCACATCGTCTCCAAGCTTAATATCTGTACCACGACCAGCCATATTCGTTGCAATCGTTACAGCACCTTTCATACCAGCTTCTGCAATGATATCTGCTTCACGTGCATGGTTTTTCGCATTTAAAATGTTATGACGTACACCTTTACGCGTTAACATTTTTGAAATAAGCTCTGAAGTTTCAATTGCAACTGTACCTACAAGAACAGGTTGCCCTTGTTTATGACGATTTACAATATCCTCAACAACAGCATTGAACTTACCTTCCATTGATTTAAAGATTAAATCAGCACGATCATCACGAATAATCGGTTTGTTTGTTGGAATTACAATAACGTTCATATTGTAAATGTTACGGAATTCCTCTTCCTCTGTTTTCGCTGTACCAGTCATACCAGATAATTTTTCATACATACGGAAGTAGTTCTGGAATGTAATTGTCGCAAGCGTCATACTCTCATTTTGAATTTCTACACCTTCTTTTGCTTCAATCGCTTGGTGTAATCCTTCGCTATAACGACGACCTTTCATAAGACGACCAGTGAATTGGTCTACAATTACGATTTCGCCTTCTTGTACAACATAATCTGTATCACGGTGCATAACAACGTGTGCACGAAGCCCCTGATTAATATGGTGAAGAAGTGCTACATGTTTTAAATCGAATAAGTTTTCAATATGGAAAGCTTTCTCTGCTTTCGTAATACCATCTTCTGTTAACATTACATTTTTCGTTTTCACATCAAATGAATACTCTTTTTCATTTTCTAACGTACGAACGAATGCATTTGCAAACATGTATAGCTCTGTTGATTTTTGAGCTTGTCCCGAAATAATAAGCGGCGTACGCGCTTCATCGACTAAAATAGAATCAACTTCATCGATAATAGCAAAGTGAAGTGGACGTTGAACGCACTGCTCTTTATATAAGACCATGTTGTCACGTAAGTAATCGAATCCAAGCTCATTATTTGTGCTATACGTAATATCAGCAGCATAAGCCTCTTGTTTCTCTTCGCGTGACATATGGTTTAAGTTAATTCCTACCGTTAAGCCAAGGAACTCATGAAGTTGTCCCATTTCGTTCGCATCACGTTGTGCTAAGTATTCATTGACTGTAACAACGTGAACACCTTTTCCTGTTAAAGCATTTAAATATACAGGTAATGTAGATGTTAACGTTTTACCTTCACCCGTTTTCATCTCAGAAATATTCCCTTCATGTAAGGCAATACCACCCATTAACTGTACGCCATATGGACGCATTCCAAGAACACGAGTTGCCGCTTCGCGAACAACTGCAAAAGCTTCAGGTAGTAGATCATCTACTGTTTCACCTTTTGTTAGACGTTCTTTAAATTCAAGCGTCTTTCCTTTTAATTGTTCATCAGTTAGTGGCTTAATAGATGACTCTAATGCATCAATTTGCTCAACTGTCTTTTGCATACGTTTAATTTGGCGTTGGTTTACATCAAACACCTTTTTTAAAATACCGATCATAGGAAATACGCTCCTCTTTTATTAAAATAAAACTTCCGATTGTTTTTCTTTTTCTCTATTACAATCAGTCGTTGTAAAAATCAAATGTATGTTATGCCAATTTTTCTCCTAATTAAAAAACTAAAATGTATATACCTAATGATAATTGTAACACTTGTCTTATAACTATGACAACAATCGGCCGAATGTCTCGTTCTAAATTAAGAAAAGTTTTTTAAAAATCTATTTTCAGCAAAAAAAGCGCAGCCATTTCGGCTGCGCTTGCGAATTATTATTTAGTTTCGATTAAACCGTATTTCCCATCTTTACGGCCGTATACAACATTAGTTTCATTTGTATCAGCATTTGTGAAGACGAAGAAATTATGTCCTAGCATATCCATTTGTAGGATCGCTTCTTCAACGTCCATCGGTTTTAAATCGAATCGTTTTGTACGTACAAGTTCTAATTCATCCTCTTCTACCGCATCCAGAACAGCTACTGCTTCTGGAAGGATAAAGTTCGTTTTCACAGAACCTTTCTCACGTAACTTACGATTTACCTTTGTTTTATGTTTACGAATTTGTCGCTCAAGTTTATCAACTACTAAATCGATAGCAGCGTACATATCGCTATTAGTTTCTTCTGCACGAAGTAATAAATCAGTAAATGGTATTGTTACCTCGACACGTTGCTTGTCAGAGTATACTTTTAAATTAACTTTAATCTCTGGGAATGTATCAAAATAACGCTCTAACTTACTTAGTTTTTTCTCTACATATTCCTTTAATGCTGGAGTTACTTCAATATTTTCACCACGAATGTTGAATTTCATAGATGAATTCCTCCTTTCAAGCCTATGTACTATAATTTCGACACTGGCTTAAAAACTCCTTCTAACTTTTTTAAAAAAATTAGTGGAATTGCGATTTTTTTATCGTTTTTTGTTGAAATGAAAAGATGCATCGTTTCTATCTTTATTTTATCCTATTAACATCGTGAATAACGAATATAACTGTGGACAATTCGTTACAGAAAAGAAACAACTTTTTGACAACTTACCCTATAACAAAAAACCCCTTGCGAAAAACAAGAGGTTCTACTACATATATATAACGTTGCCACAAATGCAGCTTTCTCTTCCCAAAAACAATATTCCTACAGTTTTACAACATTAGCTGCTTGTGGTCCACGTGCTCCATCTACAATGTCAAACTCTACTTGTTGCCCTTCTTCTAATGACTTATACCCATCTTGTTGAATAGCAGAAAAATGGACAAATACATCGTCACCATCTTCACGCTCAATAAACCCAAATCCCTTTTCTGCATTGAACCATTTCACTCTTCCTTGCATGTTCATTCCATTCCCTTCACTCTAAAAATCAGGGCATCCGCCCCATATTTTGACTATAACGAATGACAACATATGAAGTCAAAGAAGACTTATCGCCTTTTTATTATCCCTTTCGACACTGCCATATTAACTTCTACAAAGTGTCAAACTAGATACTTCCCTTGCCCCTCTTTCATATAACAAACTTCCGATTTGCCTAACTGTAATTCCAGTCGTATACACATCATCAACGAGTAAAATACGTTGCTCAGAAAACATCTCTTCTCCCTGAAAATAAAAAGGATTGCTTCCTGACATCCTTTCTTTACGTGTCTTCTTACTTTGCTTTTCTGTTTCCCTTCTTCTTAATGATGGATAAGAAATTTTGACAGGTAAACAAGTTGCTAATAACTCAGCTTGATTAAAACCACGTTCAACTTCCCTTTCCTTACTAAGCGGAACAGCGATAACGGTTGAAACATTAGCAAAATACTTTTGAAATAAACTTCGAAAAGGACGATAAAAAATGCGCACTAACTCTGCATCCCCCCGAAACTTAAACTGCGCTACTATTTCTTTCATCTCATCATCATACATATATAACGAACGGTTTTTAAAAGAACGATACTTCGCCTCTTTCATCCACCTTAGACAATCTATACAAATACCTTCTTCTTGAAATGAGACAGGAACATATTCTAAAGGCCGCCCACACTCCATGCAAATTTCTCCTATAATATAGGAAAGTTTCTGCTCGCATCTATCACATATATATTTTCTATGACACTTTACCAAAAAATTGTACCAACTAACCTTTTCTACACAACACTCATCACAAAGTAAACAATGCATTAATCGATCAATCCTTGTTCTTTGGCATTTTTATTCATACCTTGAATATGTTTTTTCGCGCGCACCATCGCCTCTGTCTTACCATAGTGAAAATAAATGACCTCTCCATACGGTGCTTCAAAGCTCCGCCCTGCTCGGCCCGCAATTTGTACGAGTGCACTTTCTGAGAATATTTCTTCTTCCGCCCCTAAAACCGCTACTTGCAAATTTTTCACCGTTACGCCTCGCTCTAAAATTGTCGTTGTAACTAATAATGGGATTTCTCCTTTTCTGAAAGCCGCTACTTTTTCTCTTCTCCCCGGATCTTCTGCATGTACACCTTCAATTCGCTTGTTTAATGATTTTAACAACAGGCTTATCTCTTCTATATATCGCACATGAGGGACAAATAAAAAAATAGGATGTTTTTTATTTAAGTATGTTTGTAACCACTGTAGTAAAACTCGAGGAATTCTTTTATGAATGAGGCTTTTTTTCCAATTCCCGCACCAACAAAATAAAGGAACTGGTAAAGGATGACGGTGATATCGTCCAGAAACAATAACACCTTTTTGTTCACCTTTTTTAAATTTCCGCTTCCACGTTTCATCTGGAGTCGCAGTTAAATAAATACGCGCCGCCCTTTCTTTCATCGCTTGTTTTACCGCGTACTGTAACATTTGATCTGCACAATATGGAAAAGCATCTATCTCATCTACAACCATGACATGAAACGCCCTATAATAACGCAATAATTGATGCGTGGTCGCAACGACTAGTACTGCATCTTTTTCTTTATCCACACTCCCTCCATATAAAGCCGCTACCTTTATATATGGAAATACTTCTTGTAATCTCGGTGCTAATTCCAGAACAACATCCGTTCTCGGCGTTGCGATACAAAATCTTTCTCCTTTTTGAAGCGCTTCGTTAATACCGTAAAACAACATCTCTGTTTTCCCAGCCCCGCATACAGCCCAAATAAAAAATGATTCTTTTCGCTTAATAGCCTCTACAACACCTTGTGCTGCCAAATTCTGACCAGTAGACAACTTCCCGTTCCACTGTAACAAATTTAAATTCTTTTCTCTCTTTCTTTCAGCAATCCCGCGAACAAGTACAGCACATTCACTTACCCTCCCCATCGTTATACACTTCCGGCAATATGTGCACACTTTACTGCACCTTTTACATAAAAACGACGCAAATAGCCGCTGTTCTATATTTCCACAACGCTGACATACATATTTAGAAGCCTTCTTTTTTACACCTTGTACACACACGACCTCTCCCTTCTTTTTCAAATCATTTAATTCCCTCTGTAAATCTGAAGAAAGTTCGTCTAATAGCAACTGTTTCCCCGCTAGCATCGACAATCACCTCCATCACTACTATAAACCCTTCTTCAAATCCCGTAAAAACTCAAAAAAGCCGATAACCTACTTATAAAATAGTAAGCTATCGACTTTATACACGTTTTTTATTGAATTATAATTCTATAATCTTCCGTAACCTAAGAAATGTTTTTGGTTGTAAGAGCTATTTACACTACCGTAAGTAACACCTGTTGACTCATCAGCAGCATGAATTATTTGACCGCCACCGATATAAATACCAACGTGAGATACACCTTCTCTATATGTACCTTGTAAGAAGATAAGATCTCCTGGTTTCGCTTCAGATGCGCTAATCTTTTGTACAGAACTCCACAGACTTCTAGTATCTTGACGACCTAAACCGTAAACGTAAGAGATTAAACCACTGCAGTCAAAACCACCGTTTGAAATTGATGCACTACCCCATACGTATTTTAGTCCTACTAAACCTTTAGCTTTTTCGACAACATCTTGTCTGCCACCTTTAGTATCAGCTGGTACTTCTGGAGTTGGAGCTGGTTTTTTCGCTTCTTCTTTTTTAGGCTCTTCTTTTTTAGACTCTTCTTTCGGAGCTTGTACAGCATTATTTGCTGGAGCTGCTGGTTGAGCTTGTGTTGGTGCTGGTTGAGCTGCTGGTTGTTGTGCAGCTTGCTCTGCTTGTTTTTGAGCAGCAGCTTCTTGTGCAGCTTTTTCTTGCGCTTCTTTTTCAGCAATTTGTTGTAATTTTAATGCTTGTTGTTCAAGCTCTTTTAATTGGCTTTCCGTACTTGTCATCGTAGTTACAACTGTATCCATTTTACCGCTTAAATCATTTACCGCTGTTGCTTTTTTCTCTTTTTCAGCGTCAAGTTCTTTCTTAGCAGTTTCAATTTGAGCTTGTGCTTCTTTTAATTCTTTTTGTTTCTCTTTTACCGTTGCAACATCTTTTTTCACACTAGCTTGGTCTTCTTGCTGTGTTTTCATGATATCTTCATCAGACTCAAGAATTTTAGAAACAGAAGTTAAACGATCAACTAAATCTGCAACGTTTTTAGAGTTTACAAGAACTTCTGTTACAACGTTCGTATTTGGCTGTTCTTGAAGTGCAACTAAACGCTTTCTTAATAACTCTTCACGTTTTGCAATCTTCGTTTGTAATTCTGCAATATCTTTATTTTTCTTTTCAATTAATTGCTCAGTATCAGAAACTTTTTTCGTTGTTTCATCAAGCTTTGCAGCATTCTCTTGAACAGACTTATCTAAACCTTGAATTGTTTTGTTTAAGTCATTCATTTGTTTTTGTAATTCATCACGTTCTTGTTGTTGTTTATGTAAAGTGTCATTTTGTGTATTAATTTGTGATTTCACGTCAGAAATTTTATCTTCTGCAAATACATTTGGTGTTAGCCCTGAAAACATTAACCCTGCAACTAAAGCGCAAGATGCCATTTTTAGCTTTTTCATTTTATTTTTTACACCGCTTTCTTTTTTCTTTTTCCGTATATAACCTATAAAATTTATACCATAATTCGGGATTTTTTTTGCTAATGTTACGTTTTTGTAAAACAAATGTAATATTATATGTAGCTCTAGCGCAAAATTCGTATATTTTTGTATGTGTGTGTAGAAATTTATATACTTTTCTTACTTCTATAAACAAAGAAAAAACGTAAGGAATCCCTTACGTTTTATTAAATATACGAATACAAATGAAATGCTACTTCATCCATTTCTCAGCCCAATTTTGGACCTCATCCATAACACTTTCTAACGCTTTTCCCTTGTCAGTTAAGCCATACTCGATTCGAACTGGTACTTCTGGATAGACATTACGAACTACAATGCCCTCGCTTTCCAATTCCTTCAAACGCTCTGACAACATACGATCGCTCATATTTGGGATAATATCTGCGATTTCTCTAAAACGTTTCGACTCTTCAAGCAAAGATTTAATAATTAAGCCAGTCCATTTCTTACTAAGCAAAGTAAAAGCTGACTCAAACTTTGGACATAAACAAGAATTATGCTCCATATGTTTCACCTCTCTTCTATTATAATATAGTTTCTTGTAAAAAGTAAGTTATAAAACTTTCCTCATTATTTTATTTTACGTACATTTTACCATTTCCAAATATTAACTTGTCAACTAAACGTAACATCCCCGTAAAAAAACCCTCTTAAAAAGAGAGCTTTTTATATCTTTATTACTTCGTATACCATCCAAGACCTAATGCACCTTCACCTAAGTGCGTACCAATTACAGCTCCAAAATAACCTGTACGAATTGTGACGTGAGGATATTTTGCTTCTAATTCTTTCTTCCATTCATTCGCTTCCTCTTCACGTTGCGCATGAATGATAACTGCTTCCATAGGTACACCTTTACTTGCTTGCTCATCAAAAATTTCAATGATACGTTTTAATGCTTTTTTACGTGTACGAATCTTTTCAAACGGAATAATGATTTTATCTCTAAAATATAAAACTGGCTTCACTTGTAACAGACTGCCGATGAAAGCTTGCGCGCTATTTAATCGACCACCACGTTGTAAATGATGTAAATCATCAACTACAAAATAGGCGTCCATCGTTTTCTTCATTTCATCAAAACGAGCAATAATCTCTTTTGGATTCTTTCCTTCACTTGCTAACCTTGCACCTTCACGCACATAAAATCCTTGTACTTCACAACTAATTTCAGAGTCATACGTGTATACATCAATACCCTCTACCATCTGTCCAGCTGTCGTTGATGTTTGATATGTACCACTAATTCCACTTGATAGGTGAATACTAATAACTGCATCATAATCTTTAGCTAGTTCTTCATATAACTCAACAAACTTTCCGATTGCTGGTTGAGAAGTTTTTGGAAGTTCCTCTTGTTCACGTACTTTCACATAAAAATCATCTGCTGAAATTTCAGCTTCTTCTTGATAAGATTCTGTTCCAAACACAACGTTTAATGGAATCATATATATATTGAGTTCATCACGAATTTGCTTCGGTATATATGCTGTACTATCAGTAACAATAGCTATTTTCATTTTCGTACCTGCCTTATAAAAAGTTTTATTTCCTAATTTTACACGAAAACTACAAATGGTGCATCCATACAGGGAAATGCCGGTTGAAATTATACTCACCATCTCGACAAATTACAACAAAAAGATAAAATACTCACCAAAAACTTCAGCCTATTTAGAAAAAATGTTTGAATATAAAAAGGCTCGCTTTTAAAATGGAAAGTACTAGTCATTTTGATAGATAGGGGCGTATACAAGTGCTATTACAATATTTAACAATCAAAGACTACGGCGAACACGAAATCGTCATTCAAAAATCAAGATTTATTTGTTATGTTAGCCGAGCAACGACTGAGGAAGAGGCTCAAGAATTTATACAAAAAATAAAAAAACAGCATTGGAATGCAACACATAATTGTTCCGCTTATTTAATTGGCGAACAAGATCATATTCAAAAAGCAAATGATGACGGCGAGCCTAGCGGTACAGCTGGCGTACCAATGCTAGAAGTACTTAAAAAACGTGGGCTAAAAGATACCGTCGTTGTCGTAACACGCTATTTTGGTGGCATTAAACTTGGCGCAGGTGGATTAATTCGTGCATATGGAAAGTGTACAAGCGAAGGCATTAATCATGTCGGTGTTGTCCAGCGAAAACTAATGCGTGTGATGCAAACCGAGATTGATTACACATTACTTGGCAAAGTAGAAAATGAATTACGTAATTCAAAATATGCCATTAAAGATATACATTATCTAGAAAATGTCACATTTGATACTTATGTAGAAGAAGACGGCAAACAAGCATTCACAGATTGGATGATTGAATTAACAAACGGGAAATGTACAATTACAGAAGGAGATATGTTGTACTTAGAACAAGATGTTATCTAAGCATAACTCTTTTATCACCTTCAAAGATTAATGTAGTGAATTACTTCCCTACAAATGAACTAACGAACTAAGGAGATTATATATGGAAGAACGTTATTATCATCTCCAAAATAGCAGAATAAAAAAGAAGCGAAGAAGGAAACTTTTCTTCTTCCTTATTTTCGCATTTTTATTTGGCAGTATAGGAGTTTATGTGTTAAATTCTTACTCTTCTCTTATGGGGATGTATAGTGGTTTTACTCGTGAAAAATCGGATTTAAGAAACAAAGATGTAGAAATTACAAAAGAACCTTTTACAATTCTCATTATGGGGATAGAAGATTATGCGACAGACGGTCAAAATGGTCGTACAGATTCATTAATGTTTGCAACAGTCAATCCGAAAACTCAAAAGATTTCACTTATGAGTATTCCTCGTGATTCTCGAGTTACAATTGTTGGTAAAAATAAGGAAGACAAAATTAACGCTGCCCATGCTTACGGCGGAGAAGAAATGGCAATCAAAACTGTCGAAGGCTTTCTAAAAGTTCCTGTAGACCATTATCTTAAAATTGATTTCCAAGGCTTTAAAGGTATCGTTGATGCTGTTGGCGGCGTTACTGTTGACGTACCCTTCGATTTCTGGGAGCGCTCTGACGTAGATTACTACAAAAAAATTCAATTTAAGCAAGGACAGCAAAACTTAAACGGTGAAGAAGCACTTGCTTACGTCCGTATGCGAAAGCAAGATCCAAATGGCGATTATGGTCGAGCTGCTAGACAAAGACAATTACTAGCCGCTGTTGCCCAAAAGCTAAACTCAACCTCTACTGTATTTAAAATTAAAGATTTAACAGCTGTCGTTGGAAAATATATAAAAACCGACATTCCTATTTCAGACGGACTTGCTCTTTACAATAAGCTTTCTGGATTTGACCCTTCTACAATGCAAACGTTAAAGCTTGAAGGCGAAGACAAAAAGATAGGCGGTATTTATTACTTCCTTCCAGATCCAATCAGTGTAGAAACGGTGCGTAACGAAATTGAAAAAGAATTAGGAGAAAAAGCAAAAAATCCAACTACAAAAAACAACTCAAATCCTGATTCAAATGCAAGTTCAAGTTCTAATTCTAACGAACAAGCAAAAAAAGAAACAAACCAAAATAAAACACCAACTGATCCGCCACCTTCTACAAATGCTCATGCAGAGTGGATTATGCGCAATCAGCCGTAACAAAAAGGCCCAATCTATCCGATTGGGCCTTTTTTATTTACTTATTAAAGTGTTGTAAAATCGCTTCTACAATGCGCTCTGATGCACGACCATCACCGTAAGGGTTAGATGCTTTCGCCATCTTATCATGAGCTTCTTTATCTGATAACAACTCATCAGCAAGACCAAAGATTGTCTCTTCGTCTGTTCCTGCTAATTTCAGCGTACCTGCTTCTATACCTTCAGGGCGCTCTGTTGTATCACGAAGAACAAGAACTGGTACCCCAAGTGATGGAGCTTCTTCTTGTACACCACCAGAATCCGTTAACATTAAGTATGAACGAGCTGCAACATTGTGGAAATCAATTACATCTAGCGGCTCAATTAAATGAATACGATTATGTTCACCTAAAATTTCATTTGCTATTTCACGAACAACAGGGTTCATATGAACAGGGTACACAACTTGTACATCTTCATGCTTATCAACAAGACGCTTAATTGCACGGAACATATTACGCATAGGTTCACCTAAGTTTTCACGACGGTGAGCTGTCATAAGTACAAGACGATCATTTCCAAGTTTCTCTAGTACAGGATGACTATATGTTTCTTTTACAGTCGTTTGTAGCGCGTCAATCGCTGTATTTCCTGTGATGAAAATACGTGACTCATCTTTATTTTCCTTCTGTAAGTTCGTTGCTGATTTTGCTGTTGGTGAGAAATGAAGATCCGCCATTACACCTGTTAATTGACGATTCATCTCTTCTGGGTATGGAGAATACTTATCCCACGTACGAAGTCCCGCCTCAACATGACCTACTGGAATTTGATTATAAAAAGCAGCTAAGCTTGCAATAAATGTTGTTGTTGTATCACCATGTACAAGTACAATATCCGGCTTCGCTTCTTTCATTACTTTATCCAAACCTTCTAAACCACGCGTTGTAACATCAATTAAAGTTTGGCGGTCTTTCATGATATTTAAATCGAAATCTGGCGTAATTCCAAAGATATTTAATACTTGATCTAACATTTGGCGATGCTGTGCTGTTACAGTCACAATCGATTCAATTTTTTCTGGTTGTTTTTGCAACTCTAATACAAGAGGTGCCATTTTAATTGCTTCTGGACGTGTCCCGAAAATTGTCATTACTTTTAAACGTTCAGTCATATGATTGCCTCTTTTCTTTCACTAATTACAGCTTCTATTATGACATATAAAAATATGCATGAGTACATCCCTTTTTAACGTATAACAGAAACTTTTCTATTACAAATACTTTTTCTGCCCACCGAGTAATAATCTATCTTTTGTTTCTTAACATCTTCATCAGTATAACAATTTCTCCCATCGAATAAAATAGGCTCTCTCATAAGTTGTACGTACTTTTCTAACGGGTACACTCGAATAGCTTCCCATTCTGTTACGATAAAAACCGCACTCGCATCTCTAATCGATTCATCTATACATCTACTATATTGTATAGCATCTCCAAATATATTTTTCACATATTGAATTGCTTTTGGGTCGTACAGAACAATTTCTGCACCTATATTAAGTAATGCTTCTATTATAATAAGAGATGATGCCTCTCTTATATCATCCGTATTCGGTTTAAAGGATGCGCCAAGAACTGCAATCCGCTTTTTATTCATGTTCATAACTTTTTTCGCTTTTTCAATCAATAGCAGCTGTTGCTTATTATTTACTTCAATAACCGCTTTTAACAAACGAAAATCATGAGCAACATTTCCCGCAATTTGCACCAGCGCTTTCGTATCTTTTGGAAAACATGATCCCCCGTATCCAATACCTGCATTTAAAAAAGATGCACCAATCCTCTTATCCATTCCCATTCCTTTGGCAACATCCAATACATTTGCGCCTACCTTCTCACATATATTTGAAATTTCATTAATGAAACTAATCTTTGTAGCTAAAAAGGCATTCGAAGCGTATTTAATCATCTCTGCACTTTTAATATCTGTAACATACGTTTCTAAGCATAATTTACTATACAAACTCTCTACTCTTCTTGCTACTTCCTCACTATCGGCTCCAATCACAATACGATCTCCATGAAAGAAATCATAAATACCTGAACCTTCACGCAAAAACTCTGGATTCGATACGATATGTACTGTATGCCTCCCTTTTAACTTCTCCTCAATCCATCCCTTCATTACATCATTTGTACCTACTGGAACTGTACTTTTCGTAACAACAATAATATCGTTCGTCGCATATAATCCAATATCGTTACAAGCACTCTGAATATACGTTAAATCCGCCGTCCCATCTAATAAAGATGGGGTTCCAACTGCAATAAATATAAACTCTACATCATCAAATGCCTCTTCTTTATTTGATGTAAAAGTTAAAGCATTATTCTCATATGCATGATTTATTAATTCATGTAATCTAACCTCATAAATAGGTAAATCCCCTTGTTTTATCCGTTCAATTTTTTCATCATCTATATCAAAACATGTAACTGAATGCCCCAACTTTGCCAATCCTACTCCTGTAATCAATCCAACATATCCAGTACCTATTATCGTAATTTTCATTTCCTTTTCGCACAGGAATTTACAATAGAAAAGATATGAAATACAGAATTCTCCCTGTGCTTCCCCCTCTCACATTAAAAATGAGAAAACCCTTTTCTTTCTTCATTATATGAATTACTTCCCTCATTCTTTTTAAAGTTTTTGTAAAATTAAATGCACTATAATATAAAGTGAAACTTTAATTAGTAGGAATGGGGCTACTAGTTGATGCGAGATAAATTCCCACATTTTAACATGAAACTTACTCATTTCTACGTGTAACACTTATAATACTGAAGTAAAAGTATTCACTATCGAAGAAAAAGAGGAAATGTCATATTCCAAAGTCCAGTACGATTAACCTTCTCATATGATGCAACATTCTATATACAATTGTCATATATTCTATCCGCTTCCATTAACCGTAAAGAGAAAAAAAGATTGAATTCTAATCTTTTTGTGATACCATATGTTATGAGCCTGTAAATAAACATCATAATTTTCAGATAAATATATTTTCAAAAAAAAAAATTACGTTAGAATATAAAGGGTGGGGTATTAATGGACTCACAAGTGATTTATGCCATTTTGGCATCTTTCATCACTGTACTCGTCGTTACTCCTTTAGTTATTAAATTAGCTTTTAAAATAGGAGCGACAGATAAGCCAAACGCACGTAAAGTGCACCAAAAAATTATGCCTCGTCTTGGCGGGTTAGCAATATTTATCGGTGTAGCTGTAGGGTTTGTTGTCGGCGGCTTATATGAGCAAAGAATGTTATCGATAACGCTAGGTGCGATTATCATTGTAATCATCGGAATTTTAGATGATATGTACGAGTTATCTGCGAAAGTAAAATTCGGTGGACAACTGTTAGTTGCCATTATGATTGTAAAAAGTGGATTATTAGTGCAAGTATTATATATCCCATTCCTTGGGGATACTGAACTTGGATGGCTTGCTTATCCCATTACAGTATTTTGGCTTGTAGGTATTACGAATGCAATCAACTTAATTGACGGCTTAGATGGATTATCTGCTGGTATTTCATCTATCGTACTTGCAACGCTAGCATATATGGCCTTCACTAGCCCATGGGGTACTGGAACAGCTATTATCTTGCCACTCGCATTAATTATATTAGCAAGTACAATTGGATTTTTATTCTTCAACTTCCATCCAGCAAAAATTTTCATGGGAGATACAGGAGCACTATTTTTAGGATACTGTATTTCTGTTATATCGTTACTTGGATTATACAAAAGTGTAACGTTATTCAGTTTTATCGTTCCAATTATCATTTTAGGTGTACCTATATTTGATACGATATTTGCAATCATCCGTCGTATCGTAAATAAAAAACCTATTTCAGCACCAGATAAATCGCATTTACATCACCGCTTACTTGCAATGGGATTCTCTCATCGTAAAACGGTACTAATTATATACGCATTCGGTATTTTCTTTAGTGTAAATGCCATTATTTTCACTAGTGCAACGTTATGGTTATCCATTATTCTTCTTTTCGCTTTGATTTTCTTCACAGAAATCATTGCTGAAATAATCGGGCTTGTACATGAACGTTACAAACCACTTATTTCCTTTTATAAAAAAGTGAAAAAACGCGAAGACTAATTGTAGTATAGCCTTTACCATTATGAAATATTCAAATAGCATCCTCTTTCTTACAAGAGGATGCTATTTTTTATTCCTTATTTTATATTTCCAAAATATAGATTGTTTGAGAGTTCCTCTATTGGAGAAAGATATACATAATAAGAAACGTATCAAGTTTTCTTTTTTACATCTTGATTGTCAAACTGAGGGTGAATGTTATGATCAAGCGAGTATTTCAATGTATTATTTTATTCTTAACAATTACTATGTACGCATCATCTAATACTGAAGCAACAACTGTTATTCCTGCTGAACATTATCCAAATACTGAAACGAACTCTCCTACACAAAAAATTGCGTACTTAACATTTGATGACGGGCCAAACAAATATACTACACAAATTTTAAACATCTTAAAAGAAAAGAACGGAAAAGCAACTTTCTTTGTTATTGGTGGAAAAGTACCACATTACAAAAAGACAATGCAACGATTGATTAAAGACGGACATTATATCGGACTTCACAGTATGTCACACGATGTAAAACGCCTTTACACTGGCGATCCATCTGCTTTAATTACAGAAATGGAACAAACACAAAACATTGTCCAGCAAGTTACAAAATTAAATACACATCTCGTTCGTGTCCCGTATGGTAGCATGCCTTACTTAAAAAAGAATTACCGTGATGCACTTGTATCAGCCCAGTATAAAATGTGGGATTGGACAATCGATACATACGACTGGAAAAGCTATGACAATCCTTCTGCCATACTAGAAAGAGTACGTAATCAGAGCGACGAACAAATCGAAGTAATTTTAATGCATGATTCGAGTGTAACCGTACAAATACTGCCACAAGTAATTGATTACTTACAGTCACAAGGATACAAACTTCTTCCCTATAATCCATCTTCCCATCTCGAAGTAAACTTTTGGAAAGACACAAGATTGTAACAGCTTTAGTGCCTATATGCTAAAGCTGTTTTATTTTTCTCTTCCCACCCTTCCCATTTTTGTGTAAAATTTTAAATAGTGATGAAGTTTCGAGGTGAATAGAAATGAAACGAATAGATCTCATTTTTAATGCAATACAAGAAGGCAATTATACAGAAGGTGTAACCGCGTCAGAACTCGCTACATTTCTGCAACTAGATCGCGCTAATGTAAGTAGCGACTTAAACAAACTTGTAAAAGATAAACGTTTATTAAAAACAAATACGCGTCCTGTTCGTTTTTATATCGAAACGAACACTTCGTTGGAAACGCATTCAAAAGAAATAACTTCATTAGATACATTTGCAATTGAAAATACGAGCCTTAAAATCGCAATTGAAAAAGCGAAAGCTTCTATTCTCTACCCTCCAAACGGTATGCATACTTTACTACTAGGAGAAACAGGGGTCGGAAAGTCTATGTTTGCTTCTTTAATGCACGAATATGCAATTGAAGTTGAACAGCTTCCCAAAAATGCACCATTTATCGTCTTTAACTGTGCTGATTACGCAAACAATCCACAACTACTACTCGGACAGTTATTTGGGATTAAAAAAGGAGCTTACACAGGTGCGAGTGATCAAAAAGGATTAATTGAAAAAGCTCATGAAGGAATTCTCTTCTTAGATGAAGTACATCGTCTGCCTCCAGAAGGCCAAGAAATGCTTTTCACCTTTATTGACCGCGGAGTATACCGCCGCCTTGGAGAAACAGAGAACGAGCGTAAAGCACAAGTATTAATCATTACTGCAACAACAGAAGAACCAAATTCATTTTTATTAAAAACATTTACAAGACGTATACCGATGACTGTTACGCTGCCACCACTTCGTGAGCGTACACATAAAGAGCGCTTTGCTTTACTACAGCTATTTTTCACAAATGAAGCAATTCGTCTGCGAAAAGAAATTCATGTTAGCCCAAATGCAATGCGTGCTTTCGTCTTTTATAATTGTCCCAATAACATCGGTCAATTAAAAACGGATGTACAAATCGCCTGTGCAAAAGCCTATTCTGACTTCGTGACAAAGAAACGTGATTCTGTCTATGTTTCAAGTACAGACTTACCTTGGTATATGAAAGAAGGGCTGTTCATTGAAAGAAAGAGCCGTCACTTATACCAAATACCAAATGAAACATTTGTATTTACAGGTGATGAAGGTTGGAGTAATCATAAAACAGAAGATGAAAAACGCTCTTCTATTTACGATTATATTGATTATAAATACGAAGAACTTCAAGCACGTGGTATTGAAGAGGAAGAATTAGAATTACTAATAGAAAATGATGTTCAGAGCTTTTTCGTACAATATTTTAACCAAATATCAAAAAAAACAAGCCATGAAAATGTTTTTAAAATTGTGGATCGTAATATCGTTTCCGTATGTGAAAAAATAGCGGAACTTGCTGAAAAGCATTTATCTAAGACATTTGATGAAAAAGTATTTCTCGCTTTAAGCTTACATGTACAGACAACTCTACAACGTTTACAAAGTGGAAAACAAATACATCACCCGCAATTAAATCAAATTCGTACGAAATATAAAGAAGCCTTTTCCGTCGCTATGCAAGGCATTCAACTACTGGAAGAAGAATTACAAATAACAATGCCTATTGATGAAGCTGGCTTTTTAACAATGTTCTTCGTTGTTGATCCAATTCCTGCCTCACAAACAGAAGTAAAAGTATTAATATTAGCACACGGTAATGGCATCGCAACTGAAATGGCAAACGTTGCAAACGAACTTCTCGGCATTGAGGAAGTAACCGGTATTGATATGCCGTTACACGAATCACCGAAAGATTTCTTAGAGCGTGTAAAAGTGTATATGAAAACACTACAAAATGTAAATGGGCTTCTCTTACTTGTTGATATGGGGTCACTTGCTTATATCGGTGACATATTAGAAACGGAGTTCAAAATTCCTGTACGTGTTCTCTCGATGACGAGCACACCACATGCACTAGAAGCAGCTCGAAAGGCTCAGCTCGGTTATTCATTAGATGCGCTATATGAAACAGTAAAAAATTTAACACCGTTTTACTTAAACGTACAAGAAGAAAAGAAAAAACCTCTCTCTCCAATGAAATCTGTTATTTTAACAGCTTGTTTAACTGGTGAAGGAAGTGCTTTAGCTATTCAAAAAATGTTAGAAAACTATTTAAGATTTAATAAAGACTTAATTGAAATTATTCCGATTAGTATCGTCCATGAAAAAGATTTAACGAAAATGATCGAGAACATAAAAAAAGAGCGTAACATCATTTGTATCGTCACGAATTTCGATGTGCAAGTACCATGCTTAACATATCATTTCCAAGACATCGTAAACTACACAGCAATTCAGCCCATTCAAGAATTAATTACGTATGAAGAAACATATGCAAAAATGGCGGATATTCTTGAACAACAAATGCAGCGTAACGATGGGGCATTACTGATCAAAACAATTCGTTACGCATTAAATACAATCCAAGAATTAATTTCCTTACAGCTAACTCCTGATAGCTTAATGGGTGTTATTCTACATATGAGCTGTATGGTTGACCGTCTTCAAAAAGGAGAAAGCCTTCTTCCTCATCCTGATAAAGAGAAAAGAAGACAAGATGAATACTGGATGTATATGAAAGTAAAAAAAGCATTGCAACCAATTGAAAATACATTTGAAATACAAATACCAGATGACGAAGTATTTTACGTTATGGACTTCTTTATTAAAAATCAACCTGTGAAAAATTAATCGAGGCAGTTTTTAAATATATCGACCGTCACGCAAGTTATATCAGCGATTATTGAAATATATCGGCGTAACTCAGATTATATCAGCGATTTTCAAAATATATCGATTTACCCACAATAATCGCTAAAACTAGCACCTTATATAATGAGAAAAGGCTGTTCCAACATATGGACAGCCTTTTCCTCTACTTCTTTACTTTTCTAACTCGCCCTCTTATTTCTCCTCTTTTTTGTGATTTCGTATGAACATTAACATATACATTTGCTTGAATAATTTCTTGAAGTAAATGTACAAATGATTTCCCTTGTAAAGGTCCCTCAAAATCCTCCACATTCACTACACCAGTAATACTTCCCTCGTTCAAGCTAATCCCTTGCTCCAGTGGACCATACAAATATAAAACAACAGGACCAATTTGAGTAGACTTTCCTAAATGAATTTGACACGATGTAACCTTTTCTATATTTTTTAGTATGACTCTGTAATGCAATTTCGTTAAATCATCACTAAAAATAAACTCTGCTACCCCAAAAGCTTCTGTATTTACAGGAGGCACTTCCCTCTTACCTGTTAACCTGGCAAAGAAATGTGTTGTCATAAGGCATTCTCCTTATATAAATTTCCCAGCACTACTTCTACTACTTTATGGTTTAGACATAATCATTTATGACTTTTTCAATTTTAATTACAAAGAAAAGATTCACAAAATCTTTACATTGAAATTGTTCCTTTAGATTTACAGTCTCTTGTATAATGCACATAGAAAAAACATTATGGGGGGTTCCATTGAAAACTAACAAATACACTTTTCAAATATTATTAGAGATTTTTCTCGTCTCATTTAAATTAGGACTTACTTCATTCGGCGGTCCTGTCGCTCATCTTGGTTATTTCCACCACGAATACGTGCAAAAAAGAAAATGGATGGATGAAAAAAGTTATGGAGACTTAGTAGCACTGTGTCAATTCCTTCCTGGACCCGCTAGCAGTCAAGTCGGTATGGGAGTTGGATTATTAAGGGGCGGGCTTTTAGGAGCAATTACCTCTTGGATTGGTTTCACCCTTCCATCTGTTCTCGTTTTAGTCTTTTTTGCTTCATTCCTTACTCAATTCGAAATTGGAAGTACAGGATGGATTCATGGACTCAAACTTGTAGCAGTCGCAATTGTCGCTCATGCAATATGGGGAATGGCGCAAAAGTTAACTCCAGATCGCAACCGTGCGACGATTGCGATTGTAACTGCCGCAATCGCCTTATTATGGCCAAGTAGCTGGACGCAAGTGATCCTCATTATAATATGTGGCTTTATCGGCTGGTTTTTATATCGCAACCAACCAATTAGCCAATCTCAGCATATAAAAGTACCTATTTCAAAAAAGATAGCAGTTTCTTGTCTCGTCTTATTCTTTGGACTATTACTACTGCTACCAATATTAAGACCGTTCTCTTATTACATCGCTTTATTTGATAGTTTCTATCGCTCTGGCGCACTTGTATTTGGAGGAGGACACGTCGTGCTGCCCCTTCTTGAAGGTGAGTTTGTACAAAACGGCATGATGACGAAAGAACAGTTCCTAGCTGGATACGGATTAACACAAGCAGTACCAGGACCACTATTTACATTCGCCTCTTATATAGGAGCAGTGTTAAACGGGACGCTTGGGACAATACTCGCAACAATTGCGATTTTCCTCCCTGCTTTCTTACTCGTTATTGGTGTTTTACCATTTTGGAACAGCGTGAGAAAAATATCATTCATACAAGGCGCACTACTTGGAGTCAATGCCGCTGTTGTCGGTATTTTAATTGCCGCTTTTTACGATCCCATTTGGACGAGTACAGTTATAAATGCTTCAGATTTCGTTTTCGCTTCGCTTCTTTTTTGCTTACTAGCTTTTTGGAAAACACCACCTTGGGTTATCGTTATACTGGGAGCATTTGGCGGATATGCTCTATCCATTTTATAAATAAAAAACGACGGCATGATGTAGCCGTCGTTTTTCTATTAAAACTTCACAAGCTCTACTCCTTCTGGCAACTTGCTCTCTGTTAAAATACGCAATTCCTTCACACGATCCATTACGTAAGAAGAACGCTTCACAAGCTCTGGATCAATATAAGCTGGATGAACCATAATTTCTACCGTTTGTTCACCTTGTACTCTTTCTTTTAACTTCACAAAGTAATCTTCCGTCACACCATCCGCATAAAAGTCACTGTAAAACACATCAGAAAATGGATGCACCGCTCTATCTTCCTCACAACGACGAATCGGAACATTATATTTAGCCGCTAATCTCTCAAGAACATCATGTAAAATCGGTAAACCATGCACATGATGATGACTATCTAAATGAGTTGGTGTTAATCCGTAAGATAAAAACTTCTCAATTTGAGCAGTCCATTCTCTCTCAACTTCTTCTGGATTTATATTCCCTTCCCTTACAACACTTTGTTTATGAAACGATCCGTCGCTACCTACAAGTGATGGTACGTCTCCAAGAAGTGGTTCCCCTGCTGTTAATACGAGATGTACGCCTACTCCGAGTAGGTTGTACTCTTTCGCTAAGCGTACCGCATGCTCTGTTCCTGGCATGTTCATCATCATCGTCGTTGAATTTACAAGTCCATTTATATGCCCATCAATAATGCCATAATTTGTACCTTCTGTAAGACCGAAATCATCTGCATTTACAATTAACTTAATCATCGTAATACCTCCTAATAGAATAAAAAAAGCGGGCTAAATAGCGCCGCTTTTACTTCTCTACCTTTTTAAAGAACTGTGGAAGATGTTCTTTATGTGCTTCCAACATTTCATCTAAAATTTGTTTTGCAACTTTATCTGATGGTACAAGTGGATTGATTGTCATAGCAAGCAGCGCCTTATGATAATCCCCTGTAACAGCAGCTTCAATTGTTGTGCGCTCGAATGATTTAATTTGTTGTACTAAACCGCGAACTGGTACTGGAAGATCTCCAACTGCAATTGGTTTTGGACCTTCTTTCGTAATAATACAGTTCACTTCAACAGCTGAATCATGTGGTAAGCTTGCAATTGTTCCGTTGTTTCGTGTATTAACAGGCTGGATATCACCTTTATTATTGTAAATAGACGTAATTAAACTACATGCTGCGTCACTATAATAAGCGCCGCCACGTTTTTCTAATTGTGGTGGTTTAATATCTAAGTTCGGGTCTTTATATAACTCGAATAAATCATTTTCTAATTGTTTTACTACTTCTGCACGTGTACCTTTTTCAACAGAAGCTTCTTTTTCTTCTTCTAACATTTCACGTGTTTTGTAGTAGTAACGATGGTATGGACATGGAATCGCACGAAGTCCTCGAATAAAGTCTGGTTCCCAATTAAGCGCTGCGATATTTTCCATCGTAATTTGCTTTTCTGGATCTGTTACAAGCTCTAACACACGGTCCATTACACTTACGCCATCTAAGTATACATCTAGTCCGTATACCATATGATTTAAACCTGCGAAATCAACGTGGACACGACTCGCATCTACTTCAAGTAATCTTGCAAGACCCATGCGGATTCCGATTGGAACGTTACATAGACCAACTACTCTTTGAATATTTGTATAACGAAGAACAGCCTCTGTTACCATACCAGCTGGATTTGCAAAGTTAATTAACCATGCATTTGGACAAAGCTCCTCCATGTCTTTACAAATATCTAGAATAACAGGAATCGTTCTCAACGCTTTGAATAAACCACCAGGACCATTTGTTTCCTGACCGATTACATCATATTTTAATGGGATTGCTTCATCTTTTGCACGTGCTTCTAATAAACCAACACGAAGTTGTGTTGTTACGAAGTCAGCATCTTTTAATGCCTCACGGCGATCAAGTGTTAAATGTATCTCAATTGGTAAACCTGATTTTTTCACCATACGTTTCGCTAAGTTACCAACGATTTCTAACTTTTCTTTTCCTGCCTCAATATCTACTAACCAAATTTCACGAACAGGAAGCTCATCATAACGTTTAATAAATCCTTCAATTAACTCTGGTGTATAACTAGATCCACCGCCGATTGTAGCAATTTTAATTCCAGTCATGCTTTATTCCCCTTTCGCTTCAAGCTTTTTATAAAGATCAATAAACTCTGCTGCTAATTCTTTCACTGTAATTGCATTCATTAAATGATCTTGTGCGTGAATTAAAAGAACACTAATCTCTGTTTTTTCTCCTCTTGCTTCTGATTGTATGAGCTCTGTTTGGAAATGATGCGCTTCATTAATCGCTTCTTTCGCCTTTACCATCGCTTCATCTGCTTCTGCCATTTTCCCCTGTTTGGCAAATTGAAGTGCCTCCATTGCAAAGCTTCGTGCATTGCCACTATTTAAAATCAATTGGAATGGAATTTGTTCTGCTGTAGTCATCATAATTACCGCCCTCTCTATTATGGTTCAACCGATTTAAATACCCCTTCAGTTTGAACATCTCTATTAAAGTTTTAATTTATTAATGATAGTTTGGTGTTCTTGCAGATGTGTTTCATCTTTTTGAACATGATATAAAGGTGATTGTTCTCACAGACACCGTTGTCTGTGAGAACAATCTCTATGTTACATAGGTACAGAGTTGTTGTTTCCTTGCGCTGCTTCTTTTTCAGTACGAACAACTGAACGGTCACATAATACAACGAATGGATAATAGATTACCATCGCAATTACAAAGTTGAATAACTGTAGAATTGCACCTGAAAGATGTCCACCTGTTACAAGATAACCACTAATAATTGGTGGTGTTGCCCATGGGATCATCGCAACTGTTTTTGGTACCCAACCAATAGATATAGCTGTATAAGAAGTAATTACTAATACAATTGGTGTTATGATAAACGGTAAGAATAACACTGGATTTAAAATAATTGGTGTACCAAATATTACCGGTTCATTAATATTGAATGCACCTGGTCCAATTGATAAGCGAGATACACCGCGTAACTGTGCACTTTTTGCTACAAGTAATACCACTACCAAGAATGCTAATGTTGCACCAGAACCACCAAGATATACGAAAGTATCAAAGAATGGTTTTGTAATAATGTTTGGAACATCAAATGCAGATGTACCACCTTGGAATAACTTCATGTTTTTCTCTAATGCCGGTAAATATAATGGCTCAATAATACCACCAACGATATTTGGACCATGTAAGCCGAAGAACCAAAGAAGATGAACAAGGAGTACAATGACAATTGCACTTGGTAATGTCCCTGCTAAACTTTGTAGTGGTGATTGAATCGTATTAAAGATAAATTCATGAACACTTGTACCAGCTAATTTCACTGCTAATTGAATACCTGCAACTACTGTTAAGATAACAAATGCTGGAACTATAGCTGCGAAAGATCTTAAAACTGCTGGTGGTACTCCATCAGGCATTTTAAAAGTAATGTTTCTTTGTACAAAGAAACGGAATACTTCAGTAACAAGGAGTGCCACGATAATTGCTACAAATAACCCTTGTGCACCTGTCCAAGCTAAGTTCAATCCGCCTTCTTTCGGTGTTGTTGGCGTAAGAATAATTAACGCACCAAATGAAATAATACCTGCTGACAAACCATCAACGCCGTAAGATTTTGCTAAGTTATAACTTGTTGTAAATGCTATGATTAGTGCTAGAATCGCGAAAGAACCAGTCCACATTCCACCGCCGACTTGTTTCCACGTTTCACCAAACAAACCTTTCATGAAATCTTGGAAAGCTTCAGACGGAAAACCATTAATTAGTGATGCCAGTGCACCAACTAAAATAAGTGGCATAACTGCAATAAATCCGTCACGGATCGCAGCTAAGTGACGTTGCGATCCGATTTTACCAGCGACAGGAACAATATATTTCTCCATAAATGCAATAAACTTTTGCATTTCGCTTCCCCCCTAATTATTTTTTAAGTGTTAATGCGTGATCTAAAACTGCTTCTCCATTCATCATGCCGTAGTGCATTGGATTAATAACATCGATTCCAACGTTTCTCTCATCAGCAAGCGTTTTCATTGAAGAAAGCATGTAACGAACTTGTGGTCCTAGTAATAACACATCTGCTTGATCGATATTCGTTTTTACTGCATCCCCAGATACAGCCCAAATCTTTCCTTCTAGACCGCGAGCTTTTGCAGCCGCTTCCATTTTTGTAACTAGTAAACTTGTAGACATCCCTGCTGAACAACATAATAAAATATTCATTTGAAAATCCCCCTTGTGTAGTATAAAAAATTTATGTTTATTTATTTTTCTTTACGCTATTTATTAATGCAATTAGCGTGCCAACTTTTTAAAACCACTAAAATCAGTGCTTTTTCGAGCATTTTCTTTGTGTGTTAACGCTTTCAATTAGTGTGTTACTCAAAAAACACACAGTGTGTTATAAAACAACACGCTTTTAACACATAACTGTATGAAAATAGATTAGTGTTTAGTTGTCTAGTTATGTTTAACATAAAAAAACACTAAAAAATTTTTTTCATCGTAGAAATCTAGTAAAAAAACAACATACTCTTGAACACACTCTTCTATCTTTTGTCCAAGCAAACTCTACTAGATTACATAAAATAGAATAAAATCACACACTTTGAAAGGAGATTCCTATGCCCAAACATGAAAAAAAGAACAAAATGAAGATTTATAAAATAACATGCTGTAAGAAAGATAAACGTTCTGAATTAAACTCTGACAAGTTTGAACTAGAAGCGCAGGAAATAGAAAATAAGCAGGACAAGCATGGTAAACAAGAAGAACAAGATGCACAGGATAAGCAAGTACAATCAGAAAATGTAATTATAGTACCTACGGATTCACACAGCTTAGATGTGTGGGATGAAATTTCTCTAAAGGAAATACAAGCTGGTGAACATACGAAGTTATTTGAAGAAAAGAGTAATTATCAAAATATTAATTTAGTCCAAGTAAATGATGTTCGCTTATACTTGGACAAGCAACTACAATTTAGTTCCGTTGATGAGCAAATTTATCATGAAGCGCTTGTACACCCAATTATGTCAAAAGTAATTGATCCAAAACGTGTTCTCATATTAGGTGGCGGCGATGGCCTTGCCTTACGAGAAGTTTTGAAATATGAAACTGTGCTACATGTAGACCTTGTTGACCTAGACGAAGCAATGATTAATATGGCACGTAATGTTCCAGAAATAGTATCTTTAAACAAAAACGCTTTTTTTGATAATCGAGTGAACGTACACGTATGCGATGCAAAAGAATTTCTAAATACGCCTTCATCTTTATACGATGTAATCATTATTGATTTTCCTGATCCAGCGACAGAATTATTAAGTACTTTATATACAAGCGAACTATTTGCTCGTATAGCTACATTCTTAACAAAAGGTGGTGCTTTTGTCTGCCAATCTAATTCTCCTGCGGACGCACCTCTTGTATACTGGAGTATCGGTAACACAATTGAACATGCTGGATTAACTGTGAAAAGTTATCATACAATCGTTCCTTCTTTCGGAACTGACTGGGGATTTCATATTGCGGCTAGCTCTGCACATGTACTCAATCAAATTGAGCAATTATATGTAGTACCAACTCCTCGAACATTGCCTGCTCTTCTTTTTCCTTTATTTCAATTTAAAGAAGAACATCTAGAACAACGTAACCATGCTCTTATAAATTCAGAATCGAACCTTATCCTACATCAATGTTACAAAACAGAAATGGAGTTTTGACGATATTATAGTAAGGAGTGCTACCCTATGGAATATTCTACTTTTGGCAAGCATATAATAGTAGATTTGTGGGGAGTGGACTTTTCCCTATTAGATGATATTCACTTTTTAGAATACCATTTAGTTAACGCTGCAAATTGCTCTGGTGCTCATGTTTTAAACGTAAGTACAAAAGAATTCCATCCGCATGGCGTTACTGTTTTGGTTTTACTATCGGAAAGCCATCTTTCCATTCACACTTACCCGGAACAAAATTTTGCAGCTATTGACTGTTATACTTGCGGTACAACCGTCGAACCACAAATAGCGATTGATTATATCGTAAATATATTAAAACCGGAACGGATGCATATAAAAAGATTAATTCGTGGTATAGGAGAAATTGTTACTGTCGATTAATTATAACTCTTACTCATCCGAAAAAAGGAGGATTGTAAATACCATCAGTGGGGTGAACATTCCACTGATGGTACAGGCACATACATAAAATGAAATTTTAATTAGTGGGAGTTTTACTGCCCGTTAATTCGAGATAAAAAAACCTTGCATAAGCAAGGTTCATTCATCCACCGACATCTTCCTATATAACTCTACAAACTCACTCGCTAATTCTTTCACCGTAATTGCATTCATTAAATGATCTTGCGCGTGTACCATTAAAAGAGTAACTTCGGTCTTTTCGCCACCAGCTTCTTTCTGGATAAGCTCCGTTTGTACACGGTGCGCCTCTTTTAATTCATCTAGTGCTTCTTGTAATTTAGCTTCTGCCTCTGTAAAATCCCCACGCTTCGCACAATCAATTGCTTCCATTGAACAACTTCTCGCGTTTCCTCCATGCAAGATTAAATGAAAAGCTTTCGTCTCTATCGTATCCATTTTAGTTCTTTACTCCCCCTTTTCTTCCGCCAATTTTTGTTTATCCCATATTTTTAAGAACGGTAAATAAATGAAGAATGCTAGCGCAAAGTTAACAAGCTGCAAAATAATACCTGAAATTTTCCCGCCCGATCCTAAATATCCACTAAAAAGAATAGGCGTCGTCCAAGGTACAGCGGCCCCACTTGGACGTGCGACCCATCCCCATTCCATTGCAAAGTAAGAAACAATTGTTAACACAACTGGAACTAATATAAATGGAATTAGTAAAAGTGGGTTCATCACAATCGGCATACCAAAAGTTACCATCTCATTAATATTAAATATACCAGGTGCAATTGACAATCTCCCTAAACTTTTTAATTGTTGACTTCGTGCAAATAGTAACATTCCGACAACTAGAGCAAGCGTTGCACCAGAACCGCCCATATAAATCCATAAGTCAAAAAACTGTGCCGTAATGGTATTTGGTACATCTTGCCCAGCTTGAAAAGCAACTCGGTTTTGATCCATTAACGACAACCAAACAGGGCTCATTACACCACCAACAATAGTAGCACCATGAATTCCACAAGACCAAAGAACATGAACTAGAATAACTGCTATTATTGCGCCCCAAAGACTAGCACCAAGTACACTAAGTGGTTCCTGTAAAATTTGTCCTACGATATTATGGATACTGCCAAAAGAAGTGTTTTCTATAATTAAGCGCAAAATCCAAATAACCGTTACAACAATAAATCCTGGAACAAGTGCGGCAAATGAACGCGTGACAGCTGGTGGAACTGTCTCTGGCATCTTTATAATTATCTTTTTTTGTACAATAAACCGATAAAGTTCAGTAGATATAAGTGCAATAATCATTGCTACAAATAACCCTTGGCTTCCCATTAATGCAGCTGGGATTGCGCCTTCTACAAGTACGCTTTCTTTTGTACTTGGTATAATATATGCAACTTGAAATGGAGTCGCAAGTAAAAACGTCACAAGCGACAATGCCCCGGATGCTAAAGCATCCACTTTATAATACTCACCAAGCCTGTAAGCGATTCCAAAAACAGCTATTAAAGCCATTATATTAAAAGTTGCACTAACTGGATACCCTAAAGCTCTCTGCCAATTCTCACCAAACAAACCTGCCATAAACTCGTTATATCCCGGTATCGGCAGCGCACTAATAATGAGGAAAAACGATCCAATAATTAAGAAAGGCATCGTTAAAATAATTCCATCTCGAATTGCTTGTAAATGCCTCTGTTCTGCAACCTTCCCTGCTACCGGCATTACATACTTCTCTAAAAACCGTATCATCTATCCCACTCTCCTCATGGTTTCATTGACAAAGCTGCTTGCAAGATAGCTTCCCCATTACAAAGTCCGTAATGAACGGATTGAATGACATCAACAGGTATCCCTTTCTCTTTACATAATTCTTTCATTTTCGGTAATAAATAACGTACTTGCGGTCCAAGTAAAAGGACATCAGCTTTATCAATGTGACTATTTACTTCAGAACCTGATACTGCCCAGATTTTTACCTCCATCCCTCTTGCCTCTGCTGCTTTCTCCATCTTTGTAACAATCAAACTGGAAGACATTCCCGCTGCACAGCAAAGTAAAATATTCATCCCGCTTCCCTCCCCCTTTTTCTAAACCTAACTTACGGTGCACCCCTTGCCACCACTAGGTTACAAATATATATGTCTAGATTTCCTGCTGTATGCCGAGCTTAAAAACAAAAATTTCTTGGTTTTCACGCTATTCCATTTATCCGTATTCTCCTAGTAAAGAGGACTCTAACTCGCTATAATGATTCAGTATGATTTTTTTTAATTGATAGGAGGATATATTTATGAAGGCATATCGCTTTCCACTTATTTTATTATCTTCTATCCTAATTGGTGGTTTCATTGGTTATTTCATGGGTGCCGATGCAGTTGCTTTAAAGCCGCTTGGTGACATTTTCTTAAACTTAATGTTTACGATTGTTGTACCTCTAGTGTTCTTTAGCATCGCATCGTCTATTGCTAATATGGATGGATTAAAACGTTTCGGTAAAATTATGTCTAGTATGGCTGGGACTTTCTTATTTACAAGTATTTTAGCTGCTATTTTTATGATTATTGTCGTGAAAGTATTCCCACCAGCACAAGGTGTTGTACTAGAACTAACACAACCTGACAAAGCCGGCAAAGCTGTTAGTGTTGCAGATCAAATCGTCGGTATTTTAACAGTATCTGACTTCTCGAAGTTACTATCTCGTGAAAATATGTTAGCTCTTATTTTCTTCTCTATCTTAATGGGGATTGCAACTTCAGCAGTTGGTGAAAAAGGAAAGCCATTCGCTACATTCCTACAAGCTGGTGCAGAGATTTCAATGAAGGTTGTATCTTTCATTATGTACTACGCTCCAATCGGACTTGCTGCTTACTTCGCAGCATTAGTTGGTGAATTCGGACCACAACTTCTTGGAACTTACTTCCGAGCAGCAATGGTATACTATCCAGCTTCTCTAATTTATTTCTTTGTATTTTTCACATTCTATGCATACCTTGCAGGTCGCAAACAAGGTGTACAAGTATTTTGGAAAAACATGGTCTCTCCTACAGTTACATCACTTGCAACTTGTAGTAGTGCCGCAAGTATTCCAGCGAACTTAGAAGCAACGAAGAAAATGGGTATTTCTTCAGACGTTCGTGAAACAGTTGTCCTTCTTGGTTCTACACTTCATAAAGACGGCTCTGTTTTAGGTGGCGTATTAAAAATTGCTTTCTTATTCGGTATTTTCAACATGGAATTCGAAGGACCGAAAACATTAGCAATCGCACTTGTTGTTTCTCTATTAGTAGGAACAGTAATGGGTGCTATTCCAGGCGGTGGTATGATTGGTGAAATGTTAATCGTTTCTCTATACGGCTTCCCGCCAGAAGCATTACCAATTATTGCAGCAATTAGTACAATCATTGATCCTCCTGCAACGATGTTAAACGTAACAGCAGATAACGCTTGTGCGGTAATGACAGCTCGCCTTGTAGAAGGTAAGAATTGGATCAAAAACAAGTTTGCTTAATAGCTAAAAAGAGGATGCTCTAAACGAGCATCCTCTTTTTGTCGTTATTTGTTGATAAGTTGATATCTCCTCTCGCCACAAATTTGTTAAAATCTTCACAAATATTCCACATCCATTATCCATTCTCCGTACTATAATCATGTATGGAAAAGGAGATGGACACGATGACACAAAGCGCACCTGAATTTAAAGTTTTGCAAAGCATTGCATTTCTCGCTGTCGTTTTGCAAAGTTCCTTATTATATACAATGAATCAAGGAAATGTCTTACTTGAGCAATCCCTCATTATGGGCATGCTATTTAATCTTGCAAAATTCTCAGCACCAGCATTCATATTTATCGTTGGATTTCACTTAATTCGTCACTATACGAAACAATTAGTATATAAAGAATATATTTCTGAAAAAGCGACACACTTACTCATTCCTTATTTCTTTTGGTCTATTCTTTACTTATTAACAACAAACGATCTTATTACGTTACAAAGTGGAATAAAAAGTTTATTACTCGGAACAGCCGCGCCCCATCTTTGGTACGTTATTATGATGTTCCAAATTCACTTATTGTTCCCTTTACTATGCACACTTTTTTATTGGTTTCAAAAACGAACAGAAAATAAAAAAGACATATATAAATATATGACCTTTTTCGCGTGCCTATATTTTCTATTAATGTGGTTCTCTTCTCACTATATTTTTAATGGAGAAAAATTAACAAGTTCAACAATTTTACATTATACAGATCGATCATTTCTATTCTACTCATTCTATTTCGTTATGGGTGGCATTGCCGCTGTAGCACTAAAAACTTGGCGTCTATTCGTCATGAAACATATCCCGCTTATAACAATATTATTTTTCATCTTATTTTTATTCATCAATTATGAGTTGTTTAGTTTTTATGGAGCAAACTCTATTCATTTAACTGTTTCTACCTATTTAAAACCATCTATGTTTTTATATATCGTCTGCGAAATTATCATACTGTATGTGTTATCTATTATGATAGTACAGCGTCGTGGTTTCTTATATAAAACGTTACGTTTCATTGGAAATTACACGTATGGTGCTTATTTAGCTCACTTATTCTTCTTGCAACTATGTACAAAGTTTCTTTCTTTATTCACACTGCAAGAAAATACTATATTATATAGCCTATTACTATTTGTGTTGACGGCTATTATCTCTATTTCAACAATGGTCATTTGTAGCACAATACCATTTCATACTTGGATTACAGGGCCTTCTCCTACAACAAAGATGGAATGGACGAAGGTTGTATTCCGAAAAAATCATAAAAAACTATTCAAACCATATATTTGATATAATAATATGCATATAAAAAAGAAAGCGAGAGACACCTATGATTAATCAAGTTGGACAAATTATGCTATATGTAAATAACCAAGACGAAACAGTACAATTTTGGACAGAAAAAGTAGGGTTCCAAATCATTGCGGAAGAAAATAACGGAAACGGATTCCGCTGGATTGAAATTGCACCGGCGAAAGAAGCAGGAACAAGCATCGTCCTTCACGATAAAGCGTTAATCGCGAAGATGCAACCTGAACTAAACCTTAATACACCTTCACTTATGTTCTTCTCAAATGACTTAGACCGTCTATATAAAGATCTTTCTGAGAAAAATGTCACAGTTGGACAGGTTGTAGATTTACCTACTGGTAGAGCATTCAACTTTGCTGATAATGAAAATAATTACTTTGCAGTAATGGAACGCAAATAAAAAAGAAGCTATCCGAAAAAATCGGATAGCTTCTTTCATTTTAAGAAACTTGTTCTACATTCGTTTCTCTATGCTGTATATGGCTCGTGATCCAAGCAATTCCACCGGCAACAACGAGATAACATAACAATATTAAAATTTGCATTTGTAATTGCGACCAATCTCCTAAAGAGATAACATCTTGTAATCCTCTAAGAGAATGAGACATTGGGAGAAACTGTCCAATTTTGCTAAGAACAGCTATGTTTAATTCTCCTGGGAAAGTCCCCCCGCTTGTCGCTAATTGCAAGACAAGAAGCGTTACCGCTAAGAACTTTCCAACAAGACCAAATACTGTTACTAACATAAGAATAAATGTCATGAACGTAAAGGAAATAACAATACTTGATAAAACAAAGAGTGGCACACTTGCGACTTCTAATTTCATAACACCTAGCACAACTACATCTACGAGTAGCGCTTGAATAAGTCCAATTAAATATACCAATCCTAGTTTATTAATAAAATGTACCGTTCCGCTTACCTTCATATTTTGTCTGCGGCCAAGCGGTAAAATATTCGATGCCATAATTCCGCCAACATAAAATGCAAGTGATAAGAAATATGGCGCAATGCCTGAACCGTAGTTAGGAACGTCAGAAACTGTTGACTTCACTAACTGAACTGGCTCTGAGAACATCGTATTACGTGCATCATCATTACGAACATCCGCTATCTTCTCTGCGCCCTCTCCCAATTTCGTAGAAAGTTCTTTCGCACCATCATCAAGTTTAACAAGTCCATTTGTTAATTTACTAGCACCGTTATTCAGCTCCGTTCCACCACTCGCAAGCTGGTTTACACCTTCTTGCAATGATGTAAATCCATTTCCCCACTTCGTAAATCCATCAGCCAAATTCGATGCACCATCTGCTATCTTTTTCGTTCCAGCAGTAGCTTCATTTAACTTAACTCCGAATGTATTCATGCCTTCTTCAATCTTATGTTGACCGTCAGTAAGCTTCTTCGCACCTTGTGTCAATTGTTGTTGGCTATTATTTAAAGTACTTGTTGCTTTAGCTAGTCCATCAGACGTAGCAACAATTTTTTGAAAAGCGGGATCTTGCTGCACTTCTGGATGATTTTTCACGTACTCTTCTAATTGTTGTTTCACATTATTTGCCGCATTGTCCGCTTTCGCTTGCCCTTCAGCAAGTTTTTCATTTCCATTCACCCATTCATTTGTACCAGCACTTAATTCACTAACTCCTGATTGTAACGTTTTTTCACCTTGTGCTAATAACTCCATACCACTATGAAGTGATGTCGCTCCTTGACTCAGCTCATTTGCTCCCCCAGTTAAAGCAGCTTGACTGGATGCAAGCTTGTCACTTCCTTCTTTCAATTTCGATGTCCCATTACTTAAACGATCAATACCATCCGCAAGCTGATTCGCTCCATTTTTTGCATCGGTCGTTCCTTCATGTAACTTCCCAGCACCATTACTTGCATCACTCAATCCTTGTGCTAAATCTTGAAACTTTGAAAAGACACCTTCTGTATAAGATTTCGTAATACTGTTTGAGATTTTTGTTTTCATATTTTCAACAGCTGTCGTTCCAATTTGAGCTGCTACAAAGTTTTTACCTGGATTTACTTTGTACTGCAACTTTGCCGGCTCTGGTTTCTCATCCATAAGTGTACTTACCTTTTTAGAGAAATCTTCCGGAATCGTAACAACCATATAATATTTATCTTCTTTTAACCCTTCATCTGCATTTTTTTCTGATACGAAATGAAAAGCCAGTTCCTTATTCTCTTTTAAATTTTTAACAAAATCGTCTCCTGCATGAATTGTTTTTTCATCCATCGCAGCACCCTTATCTAAATTCACAACCGCAACAGGTAATTTATCTAATTTTCCGTACGGATCCCAATATCCAGCTAAAAAGAATCCTGAATAAATTAAAGGAACGATTAACAAAAAAATTAAAGCGATACGTCCATGTTTATGGTGCCACATCGCTTTCCAATCTTTAAATATAAGTTTAATTCCCTTCATGAAACATACTCCTTCTCCGAATTTAACACCATTAGAATGGTTTAACAGATTTACTATACACGTCACTTTCCATACTGTATAATACATCTTTAATTATCAATTCATTCCTTTTGGTCTATAGAAAGGGGATTCGAAATGGAACTGCTCCAGTTAAAATACTTTCAGACAGTCGCACGACTAGAACATATGACAAAGGCAGCTGAAGAATTGCATATCGCGCAACCTTCACTCAGCAAAACAATTGCTAGACTTGAAAAGGATTTAGGCGTCCCTTTATTTGATCGCCAAGGCCGACAGATTACTTTAAATTCTTTCGGAAAAGTATTTTTAAAACGGGTAGAACGTATTTTTCATGAATTAAGTGAAGGGGAACGAGAAATTAAAGATTTAGCCGAATTACAACAAAGCTCTATTACACTGGCCGTTTCTATTCCAAGAATATTACCGGAACTACTTGGCTCTTTTTTACTAGAACATCCTAACGTTAGATTCCAACAATTTCTTGCATCTACTCCTTCTATGAAACGACAACTAGATAATATAGAAATTGACTTTTGTATCTCCTCTGTGCCAATTGCAGGTGAGGAGATTGTTTGGGAACCACTTATTACAGAAGAAATTTTCTTAGTCGTCCCTTCAGGCCACCGTTTATCCGGCCGAGAAAACATCCACCTGCATGAAGTAAAAGACGAACCGTTTATTAGTATGAATACTGGCTATGGATTTCGGCACTTAACGGATGAATTTTGTAAAGAAGCTGGTTTCACTCCGCATATTGCTTTTGAAGTAGATGAACCGACAGTGATTAGCGACCTCATTAAGCAAGGGCTCGGCATCGCTTTTGTTCCAAGTTTAACTTTATTAAAAAACTCTACTTTAGCATCAAGCAAGTTGCGTATTATTGAACCCAATTGTCAGCGAACCATCGGATTAAGTTGGTCCAAAAAACGTTACTTATCAAAAACAGCTCAGCAATTCCGTGAATTCGTGATTGACTACTTTTCTAATATTAGGACGTAAAATTATATGAACAATAAAAGGTGCCACCCTCATATGGTGGCACCTTTTATTGTTCACTCTTTTTTAATTCCATTTCAGCTAAAAGTGGTAGTACATTATCAAAAATATGCGTATTATTATTTTCACCTGTTACATATCCACCGTAATATCTACTAAATACGTTGTCATTTCGGAATGTGGACATATGATCATACAATTCCTTCGCAAACTTTGTATCACCTGTTTGTAGTACGTACAAAATCGTTAATCCGTACGCGGCCGGCGATTCATAATTCACAGTTTGTTTTCCCGTTTCTAAATTGTAACGACCGTATAGCTTTCCATCCTCTTGGAACTTCTTCTTTATAAATTCCAAATAAGCATCTGATGAAAGACCTCCTAAACTCCGATGATATGCAACGTATGATTGGTCAATAAGATTCACTTCTTTATCGTACGTAAATGTACCATCTTCTTTATACTCTTTTGGGAATGCCCAGCCATGCCTTGGATAATCCGCTAAAAATTGAACGACTTCCTGATATTGCTGAGCAGAAACTTTGCCGTACTTCTTCATATAGGAGAATGCACGCGGATTTATGTATGATGTTGTTACAAAATTATTTTGTTTCCCTGCATCTGCATCATAATAATCAACATAATAATTATCTTTTTTATTATAACGAAGTACAGCATCACTTAATTGATCAGCAAGGTTTTTATAACGCTCTTCCTTATACATTTCATAAGAACGATAT
The DNA here is from genome assembly GCF_000836715.1 of Bacillus sp. L_1B0_5. NCBI lineage: Bacteria > Bacillati > Bacillota > Bacilli > Caryophanales > Bacillaceae > Bacillus > Bacillus sp. L_1B0_5. Next base: position 126,883 of record NZ_JXIS01000025.1, read on the forward strand.
AATTGTTCTATAATACGAAGATCATCTATAAGTGCATTTGTAGCTGACTGCCTCTCTCCCTTTTCAGAGAGTTTCCATAAAACGATATGATTCTTATATACGAAATTATCTTGAATAACCTTTACTTGCTCATCAAATAACGCCTGGTCATCTTTATCAAGTGTATATTGTAACCATAATCCCGCCGATTCTGATAAAGCTTCACGTCCCTTTGCTTCACCCGTACCTGCCTTAGTATCTACTAAACGATACGTGGCAAGCGTTCCATTTTCATTCACCATATGTCTTAAAATAAAATTTTCTGTACGGTTTCCTTGTAAAGCTGACCAAAATACAATTCCACCTAAAGCGATTAAGAAGATAACTCCAATCCCTATATATAAACGTTTCCGCAATCTTTTCACCTCCCTAGTAAGGCTAACCTTAATTTTATCAGAACATACATAAATTTAAAAAAGACAATCTATTAGATTGTCTCCCACATTTCTATCCCCCGCAAACCTCTTTAGAAGGTTTATATAGCGATTGTACAAGTCGATCATATTCACGACGTGTAATCTCTTTATTATATAGCTTCAATAATAAATCTCTATGCTCTTTTGAAAATGCCATCTTTTTAATGACTTCAGGATACATAAAACACCCTCTCCATTTCACATAAACTTCTTCATTCCGAAAACAGAACTTATGTTCGCATAAAAGATTATAAAATATTCCTGCGCAAAAAACAAACAAAACATGAGCAACTATTCATTTCTTTCTATTCAAAATATTACAACATTATATTATCATATTCACTTTTTAAATACATATATATTTTTGGTAGTTTTTTTGAATAAATCTTCCAATTCAATCAGAAAATAATGGCAAAAAAGAAGAGGAGTTTACATATGGATACGGTAACATTAGCAAGAGCATTTTTTGGTTCTTCATTAGCATTCCACATTATCTTTGCAACACTTGGTGTCGGACTTTCATTGATGATTTTTATAAGCGAAGTACTCTATCACTGGAAGAAAGACTCCGACTATGCCATTATGGCGAAAAGATGGACAAAGGCGTTTGCTATTCTTCTCGGTGTAGCAATTCCAACTGGAACAATTGTTGGTGTACAAATCTCACTTCTTTGGCCTGGTTTTGCCAAAATTGTCGGGCAAGTTATTTCTGTTCCCTTCCAAATTGAGATTTTCGCCTTCTTTTTGGAGGCTTTATTCATGTCGATTTACGTATATGCAGCTGATAAACTTCCTCCATTTATGAGATTAATCTCGCTATTTTTCGTCATGCTTGGTGCCACGGCATCCGCCGTGCTCATTACATCAGCAAATACATGGATGAATACACCGGCAGGCTTTTCAATGAATCCAGATGGATCTGTTTTTAACGTTGATCCGTGGAAAGCTTTCTTTAATCCGAGTTTTGGCACAAGTGCATTCCATGTCGTTATTACGGCTTATGCAACTGGTGCGGCTGTCATTGCTTCTATCGCTGGATTTAAATTATTGAAGAAAAATTTAAGTACACGTGAAATTGCTTATCATAAAAAAGGGCTACTATTAGGGCTTGTCGTTACATTTATTACAGGCGCTACGATGTGGCTTTCAGGACATGAATCAGCGATTGCCTTACATAAACACTCACCTGAAAAACTTGCATCTGCTGAAGCTTTATTTGAAACGACATCACACGCACCGCTATCCATTGGCGGAGTTGTGGATCCTAATACACTTGAACTAAACTATGCACTTGAAATTCCAAACATGCTTAGCTTATTAGTGGGACTAGACCCTAACACTGTCGTAAAAGGTTTAAAGGAATTCCCACAAGAAACATGGCCACCATTTTATACACATACACTGTTCAACTTAATGGTCGGCACTGCTGCGTTTACCTTTGCAGTTGCAGCAATTGCGCTCTTATATTGGTACTTCGTTTACCGAAAAAAGGGAACAGAACTACCGAAGTGGCTACTTTGGGGGGCTGCCGCATGCGGACCAATTATGATGCTCGGTATTGAATTCGGATGGATTTTCAGTTGTAGCGGTCGTCAACCATGGACAATTTATGGTATGCAGCGTACCGTCGATGCATCTACACGCGCTGATTTCGTCGGTCCTTTATTTATTTTGTTCATCATTTTATATATTGGACTCGCTATTTTAACAGTCTTTGTTCTACGGACATTCTTTAGAAGACATCCATTAAAGAATGATTTACAACACCAAGGAGGCGATTCTCATGCATGAGGAAAGTATTGCAATCATCATCTTATGGGCCCTTATTTTCGTATACAGTATATTAGGGTCCATCGATTTTGGCGCTGGTTTTTGGGGCATGGTATACGCAAAACATCCAACGCTCGCTGCCAAACTTGCGAATCGGTACTTATCACCTACTTGGGAAGTAACAAATACGTTTCTTGTTTTCGTCGTTGTCGCATTTCTCGGCTTCTTTCCGAAAGCGGCCTTTACCCTTGCGACAGTAATGTTCGTACCAGTTATGTTAATTTTAGTGCTCGTTGCAGTACGTAGTACATTTATGGTGTTTGCTTACTCCTTGCCGAAATATCAGTACCTTCTTCGGGTTATTTCAGGTATTACTGGTCTCTTAATTCCAGCACTATTAATTACCGTTTTACCCGTTACAGAGGGAGCCTATATTACAATGTCTGAAGGGAAAGAAGTACTCCTGTATGGAAAACTTCTTTCTAGCCCGGTTATCTATTGCTATATGCTCTTCGGAATAACGTCTGAACTATTTCTCTCCTCTCTCTTTCTCGCTGATTTTGCGAGAGAACAAAGTTCAGAAGATACGTATAGAATTTATAGAAGAAATGCCATCATCCTTGGTCCTGCAACGCTCGTTACGGCGATCATTGCCCTCGTTGTAATGGATCCAGAAACACATTGGCTTATGCAAGGATTAATAAAGCAATTCCCGTGGTTTACAGTTTCTATTGTTTTATTCGTTATCGGATACTCGTCCCTTTGGTGGACAAACAAAAAGTACAATACACTAGGATACCCTCGCATTGCCGTTTTAGCTGTCGTCGCTCAATATGCATTTGCAAGCTACGCTTACGGCGTCGCGCATTTACCGTATATTATTTATCCTGACGTAACTGTATTTACAAGCTTTACAACGACAGAAACGTTCTATGCACTTCTCATTCTATACGCAATTGGGATTGCAATTTTATTACCAGGATTTATTTTCTTCTGGAATTTATTCTTGAAGGATCGTACTTTTTTGAAGGAAAAATAATATAGCCTTGGAGTCTGTTCCAAAAGGTATTTTGGGATAGACTCCTTTTTCATGTTTTGTCGGTAAATCGATATATTTTAATAATCGCTGATATATTTTCAGTTGCGCCGATATATTTCAATAATCGCTGATATATTTTCAGTTACACCGATATAAGTCTCATTTACTACCTTACCACCCAATCAATTTATAGACTCCTATCACAATAGTTATTTCACTACTAGTGACACTTGTCCTTTAGCTTGAAAAACACATATTCGCTTCATCTCGTTATACGTCTAGTTCTTCTTATTTTTTGCTGAATATACTACCAATATAAACTTGAGACAAGCTACATCTGTTCAAGGGGAAATAGAAAGGTAGGCAAAATATGAGCATTGAAATATGGATTACTATTATTGTATTCTTCTTAACGATGATTGTTATCTTTTGGCGGCCTCGTGGTTTAAATGAGGCATGGCCAGCAGCAATCGGTGCTGGCATTATCCTGATTACTGGACTTGTGTCAAAACCAGACGTCATGGACATTATAAGTAAAATTGGCGGTGCCTCCATAACAATATTAGCGACCATCGTTATGGCCGTTATATTAGAAAGCTTCGGCTTCTTCCATTGGTCCGCAGCAAAACTAGCAAATTTAGCAAAGGGTTCTGGTCACCGTTTATACTGGTATATTCAATTACTATGTTTTCTTATGACTCTTTTATTTAATAACGACGGTAGTATTTTAATTACAACTCCAATTTTAATTCTTCTTCTAAAAAATCTTCAATTAAAACCTCATCAGCAAATTCCTTATTTATTAAGTGGCGCTTTAATCGCTACGGCATCTAGTGCACCAATTGGTGTAAGTAATATCGTAAATTTAATCGCATTAAACATCGTCCATATGACTCTTTATATGCATACTGCTATGATGTTTGTACCTGCAACATTAGGCTTATTATTTATGTCATGGCTTATGTATACAGTTTTAAAGAAAAAACTTCCGAAAAAATTACCTGTTTCTTCATATGATATTGAAGAAATTTTCTTCACGAAAAACTTCCATCCACTAAAAGGAAATAATTCTGTTGATACGAAACAAAAGCGTACAAGATTCATGTTAAAAGTATTAGGTTTCGTCTTCCTTATGCGCTGCCTTTTATTCGTTGCATCCTTCTTATCGATTCCAATCGAAATTGTTGCTGTACTCGGTTCACTCGTTCTTCTCATCTGGAGATGGTACTACTTACGAACAAACCCTGTCGATATTTTGAAAAAGACACCGTGGCACATTTTAATTTTCGCTTTCTCTATGTACGTCATTATTTACGGGCTTCACAACGCAGGATTAACAGCGGCGCTTGTAAATTGGCTTGAACCAGTTGTAAGTCAACATCTACTCTATGCTAGCTTTGCAATGGGTGGACTCGTCTCCCTCCTCTCTAACGTCTTCAATAACCATCCTGCACTTATGATTGGTACAATCACATTAACAGAAATGGGACTAGACCCAGTCACATTAAAAACTATCTACCTCGCAAACATTATTGGTAGTGACATCGGTTCACTATTACTACCAATTGGTACACTAGCTTCACTCATTTGGATGTATATTCTGAAACAAAACAAAATTAAAGTAAAATGGAAAGACTATTTAAGTGTATCCCTTATCGTTATTCCTCTCACAACAGTCGTCACATTATTCCTCTTATACTACTGGGTACACCTCTTCTTCGCCTTATAAAGTGAAACTTTAATCAGTGCGGGTTTTGTTCATCCCCCACTGATTATTAGTTAAACCAATCGGGCTTTTACGGGCAGCCCGACCCCGACCTAACTTCTTTGCTTCCGCTGAATTTTGAGGTGGGGGTCTTACTGCCCACAAATAGCGGGATAAACGACAGAAGCCCGCTTTGCTACCGTCTTAGCAAAGCGGGCTTCTTCTATATTTAAGTTAGGTACTACAGTGTGATCAATCAAGTAAAGAGGTGTAACGTGTTATTGGTATAAATGACTACCAGTGTCTTTAAATTCTTTCGCTTTCTCTTTCATCCCTTTTTCAATTGCTTCTGTCGTTTCTAAATCATTTTCTTTCGCATATTCACGAATATCATGTGAAATTCTCATACTACAAAACTTCGGTCCACACATGGAGCAGAAATGAGCCGTTTTCGCACCTTCTGCTGGCAATGTTTCATCGTGATATTCCATCGCACGTTCAGGATCTAAAGATAAATTAAATTGATCGCGCCAACGAAATTCGAAACGTGCTTTTGAAAGTGCATCATCACGCTGATGAGCCGTTTTATGCCCTTTTGCAAGATCAGCCGCATGCGCTGCAATTTTGTACGTAATAACACCCGTGCGTACATCATCTTTATTCGGTAAACCTAAATGTTCTTTCGGCGTTACATAACAAAGCATCGCCGTTCCAAACCAACCGATCATCGCAGCTCCAATTGCCGATGTAATATGGTCATAACCTGGTGCAATATCTGTCGTTAGTGGCCCAAGTGTGTAAAACGGCGCGCCCTGACAAATATCAAGTTCTTTCTCCATATTCTCTTTAATTAAGTGCATCGGTACGTGTCCAGGTCCTTCAATCATAACTTGCACATCATGTTTCCAAGCAATTTTGGTTAATTCACCAAGTGTTTCAAGCTCAGAAAACTGTGCTTCGTCATTTGCATCTGCAATCGAACCTGGACGTAATCCATCTCCGAGAGAGAACGAAACATCATACTGCTTCATAATTTCACAAATCTCTTCAAAATGAGTGTATAGGAAGTTTTCTTTATGATGGAATAAACACCACTGTGCCATAATCGAACCACCACGTGAAACGATACCTGTCGTACGCTTTGCCGTGATTGGAATGTAACGAAGCAATACACCAGCGTGAATCGTAAAGTAATCCACGCCTTGCTCAGCTTGCTCAATTAACGTATCACGATATACTTCCCACGTTAAATCTTCTGCAATTCCGTTTACTTTTTCCAGCGCTTGATAGATCGGTACAGTCCCAACTGGTACAGGCGCGTTACGAATAATCCACTCACGCGTCGTATGAATGTTTTTACCTGTAGATAAATCCATAATCGTATCCGCACCCCAGCGCGTTGCCCACGTCATCTTCTCTACTTCTTCTGCAATAGAAGAAGATACAGCAGAGTTTCCTATATTTGCATTGACCTTCACGTGGAAGTTACGCCCAATAATCATCGGCTCTGCTTCCGGATGGTTAATATTCGCTGGTAAAATGGCACGGCCTTCCGCGATTTCCTTACGAACAAACTCCGGCTCTACACCTTCACGAATCGCAACATATTCCATCTCAGACGTAATAATGCCATTACGTGCATAGTGCATTTGCGTAACGTTTGCACCTTGCTTCGCTCTAAGCGGCTGGCGATCCATTTGCGGGAAAACAGGTGTATGTTCCGAAGCCACTTTCACACCATCATCCTCTGGTTTCACCTCGCGCCCTTCATATGCCTCTACATCCCCGCGCTCCATGATCCAAGAATGACGCGGCGTTGGAATTCCCTTTTCCAGCTCCACTTTATACGCCGGATCCGTATAAGGACCGCTCGTATCATACACACGGACTGGAGGATTTGGAACGCCGTTCGTTTCGCTTTGTTCAATCTCACGCATCGGCACTTTCATGCCTGCGCGTGGTCCATCCACATATACTTTCTTACTCCCTGGTAAACTCGATTTCAATTCAATTTGCTCAGCTGAAACAGACTGTTTCATAACCTTTGTTGCCTCCCCTGTTCGTGACAAGGACGAGATATGGCCAGCGCATGCCAAAATAAAAAGAGCCAGGTCCATAAAAAAATAAGGACCTGGCTCATAAAAGACATCATTATGTAAAGCCGTTAACTTCCCTACGCTGGTACGAGCCAGATCAGGTCCAAAGGGTTAAGAAGATCACGCGCTTCTCTCTCAGCCTACGCATACGTTAGGCACCCCTAGTTTATCACTGATTTAATTTTCAATACTTTCCCATCATACACGATAATCTGAAAAATGCAAAGTTTATTTCTTTTGTCGCTTATGGAATCATCCACGTTAAATAATATGCCTGCACATACGTCATAATACCAACAATAATTACGAAGAACACCCTATTGTAAAAATAGTTTATAACTTAACATGGGAGTTTAAAAACATCTTCACCACAAAGAGTGTTGAGAATCTCGACCATTGTATTAAAAAAATTAAGAATACTAATATACAAGAGTTTAAGAGCTTTACGAATGGATTAGCCCGGGATATTGAAGCTGTCAGAAATGCGGTAACTTATGAGAATAATAATGGTCTTGCCGAAGGGAGCATAAACAAGTTAAAGCTTATTAAAAGAATCATGTATGGTCGATACAAATTCTCCACATTGCGGACAAAGATTCTACTTTTGGAGAGAATGAGACTTTTCAACTAACTCCGGAAAGAACCATTTTTTACTTGCTAAATACATTCATCAGTCCCGTTTGACAAAGAGCCTTTGTCTCTGCTGCATTTCGCTACAACTGCTACTGTTACCTGCCATACAACCTGCAATAGAGATAGGTAACAATTTACTATACAAGGAACAAAATTGACCTGCTCCTCCATTTAGTGATTTAACTATCTTTATTATTCAGAGCTAAAACTCAAAGAGAAATCTCTTACATTTATTGTAACATCATTTCCTTAATATGTTAATTTTTTTGTTATCTTGTTAGTTAAAGGGGGACTTAGTACAAAAAATAACCGTAGATAGTAGCACGAACACCGTTCTTGTTATAATTAATTTTTTTCAGAACGTCTATAATCCTCTTTTAAAAAATATATGTAAATATAATAAAAAACGAATGATTAATAGAAATATTCTACACCACTCGTTTTTTATCGGACTTCTTTTTACTGTACTTTTATTTTCTTTATGAGTTATTAGAAAAATAATTGTCTATATAAGTCTTTATTTTTTCAAAATTCTTTTCCATAAATAAGATTGCTGGTACTTCAATTATTGGAAGATTATTTTCATTATCGAAAGCTGGACACGGTTTGGGAACTACCAAATAGTCAACTGAGTTTTTATCTCTAATATAATTAATTGAAACATCATAATACTTAGAAAAATATTCCTTCAAATCATCCTGATTCCTTAAAAATGGTAGAGAAAATATTGAACCATAATTTATACCAGCATCGACAATTAATACAAAGCATATTTTTTTCATGATACACCCTCCTCGTATAATAAGTTTTAAGTTAATAACTGTTCCTTGAAAATTAAATAGTTTTTATCTTCAAGAGCTACATCAAAAAAATGATGTATGGGTAAAATTTAGTCTTGGATACTGGGGGATTTCCCCAGATAATGGAAGTACGGAAATGGACCCATCGGGAATATGCTTACTCCTCCTGTAGTTCGACCATGTTAAAAGACTGTGACCCAGACCAAAATGCACTGCATACGCACAAGCTGTATCGTTTTCCTTCACTTACCTCTCATAGTGGGGAGGGCAGCTTAGATGAAGGCAATCATTGAATACTCATACGCGAGGTTGTGGCTATGTTTTGGACTCTAGGGAGATCCCACAGTATCCAAGCTCATTCCAAATACTATTCAAAGAAAGGAGGTCCTTTCTTTGAGATTATTCGTAGCTATTGATGTAAGCTCTGAAAAACTTGATGTATGTTTTCTTGACAGTCATGACACTGTTTTGAAAGAAATTTGTCTTTCAAACGATGTGAATGGTGCCAACGCCATTAAGGAGGATGTTCTCCATTTTCATCAGTTGTACAACTATAAAAAAATTGTCATTGGTATGGAATCTACTTCCGTCTATAGTTTCCATCCTTCCATGTTCCTAACGGAAGATAAGGATTTGAGGGCTTTAGACGTGGAAGTGGTCGTACAAAATCCAAAAGCCATCCATCGGTATAAAAAACTCTTTGAAGAAGATAAGACCGATAAAATAGATGCTTTCCGTATTGCCGATTTTTTACGAATCGGACGGTATAATAAGTTTCTTATCAAGGAGGAAAAATACGTTGCCCTTCAACGTTTAACACGATCTAGATATCAACTCGTTCACCAGCAAACAGAATGTAAGCAACACTTTCTGAAGAACCTTTACTACAAATGTAATACGTTATCGAAAGAGTTAAATACCTCTGTTTTTGGTGCGACGATGATGGAAATACTCTCAGATTCCCTTTCGTTGGATGAAATCGCAGAAATGGATCTAGAAGCACTCGCTACTCTTCTTCAGAAAAAGGGGAAAGGACGCTTTAGCGACCCGGAAGATTTAGCGAAAACCATCAAGAAAGCCATACGTGACTCCTACCGACTAGGTAAGGTCCTTCAAGACTCTGTGGACGTTGTATTAGCCACTTATGCACGATTGATTCAAACATTGAAAAAACAAATCAAAGAGATAGAAAAAAGCATTACTGCTTTATTCTAAGCCATTCCAGAAGCGAGATATTTAACAAGTGTTCCAGGCATTGGAGTCGTATACGCCGCGGGAATCATTGCAGAAGTTGGACAAATTGAACGCTTTGAGAACGAAGCACAATTGGCCAAATACACCGGTCTTTACTAGAAAAAATCGCAATCTGGAAACTTTGAATCGGAACGAACACCCATGACACGAACGGGAAACCAGTATCTTCGTTATTACATGGTTGAAGCTGCCAACTCTGTACAACTTCGTGAAGCTACTTACCGTGCTTATTATTTAAAGAAATATGATGAAGTTCCGAAATACAAACATAAAAGAGCCCTTGTCTAAAGCCGTAACTAGATTCGCTAAATTGTTTTTCAAATATTGAACCAAGCACTTGACTGATTGCTTGTTGAACAAGCCTATCCACTACTGTCGGTATTCCCAATTTGCGCATCTTCCATAAAAAGAGCCAGGTCCATAAAAAAATAAGGACCTGGCTCATAAAGACATCATTATGTAAAGCCGTTAACTTCCCTACGCTGGTACGAGCCAGATTAGGTCCAAAGGGGTTAAGAAGTTCACGCGCTTCTCTCTCAGCCTACGCATACGTTAGGCACCCCTAGTTTATCACTGATTTAATTTTCAATACTTTTCCATCATACACCATAATTTGGAAAATTCAAAGTTTATTTCTTTTGTTGTTTATGGAATCATCCACGTTAAATAATAAGCCTGAACATAAGTCATAATACCAACAATAATTACGAAGAACAAACTATGCTTCACTGTAAAACGGAACAAATCCGATTCTTTTCCAGCAAGACCAACTGCTGCACAAGCGATCGCAATCGACTGCGGGGAAATCATTTTCCCTGTTACACCGCCTGTTGTATTTGCTGCAACGAGAAGCACTTCAGATACGCCGACTTGCTGCGCTGTAATGGCTTGTAAATTTGAGAACAGTGCATTCGCAGACGTATCAGACCCTGTTAGGAATACGCCAATCCAGCCTAAGAATGGTGAGAAGAACGGGAATAGTCCGCCAGTTCCGGCTAATGCTAACGCTAACGTAGAAGATAGACCAGAATAGTTTGCGATAAATGCAAATCCTAGTACGAATCCGATAGATAGAATTGGCATTTTTAATTCGTTTAACGTTTCTTTAAATGTCACTACTGCATCTTTTACATTCATTTTCAAAATAAACATGGAAATGATACAAGCAATTAAAATCGCTGTTCCAGTTGCCGATAATACATCGAACTTCAGAATTGCCTCGTAAGGCGTTGGTTTATTTACAATTGGTTCTGCTTTCATTACTAGATTATGCAGACCTGGAATTTCAAACTTAAATACAAGACTTGCTAAAGCCCCTCCTGGAGCGAATAATGCCTTAAAGAAACTTTGGCTCCAAATGACTACCATAACCGTTAATACGATAAATGGAGACCATGCTTTTACTACTTTTCCAAACGTTAATTTCGGCATCGATGCTGCTGTCGTTGTTGCTGCTACTTCACTATTTGCTTGCCCGGATTGATAAATTTCTTTCGGCTGCCAAACTTTTAAGAACAGCGCTAAACTAATTAAACTTACAAGTGCCGATGTAATATCCGGAAGTTCTGGCCCTAAAAATGTCGCTGTAATGAACTGCGTAATCGCAAATGAACTACCCGCTACAAGTAACGCAGGCCACGTTTGTCTTATCCCTTTAAATCCATCCATTAAAAATACGATGAAGAATGGAACAAATAATGATAGGAACGGTAATTGATGTCCAGCCATTTGTCCAATTTTATGTGGATCAATACCTGTCACTTGTCCAGCAACTGTAATCGGAATTCCCATCGCTCCGAACGCCACTGGTGCAGTATTTGCAATCAAACAAAGACCTGCTGCGTATAAAGGATTTAACCCAAGACCCGCAAGAAGCGCTGCTGTAATCGCTACTGGTGCTCCAAATCCTGCTGCTCCTTCTAAAAATGCTCCAAATGAAAATCCAATTAAAATAACGAGTAGACGATGATCATTCGTAATCGATAATACCGATGCACGAATCACATCGAATTGACCTGTTTTCACAGAAATTTTATATAAAAATACCGACATAATGATAATCCAAGCAATCGGCCATAACCCGTACAAAAAACCGTACCCGGTTGCTGCCATTGCCATCGTGAAAGGCATTTTATAAGCGAATAACGCTACTAAAACTGTAAGTACAACTGTAATAAATCCTGCCACATACCCCTTCATGCGAAAAATCGCTAAAGCTAAGAAAAAAAAGATAATCGGAATAAGTGCGACTGCTGCTGAAATCCAAATATTACCGAACGGATCATAAACTTGTGTCCATGTGTTCATTGTTCTCTCCCCCTAAAGAATCCCCTTTTAAATAGAATAACCTCATCAATATACTATCAGGTCATCATACCTTTAAGCCTAAAATAAAAAAACGTTTAAGAAAACGTTTTCAACAACTTTCATTTATACTGTACCATAACAATTTCCATTAAAAAAGATTTTTTTGAAAATTTTATCATTTAACAAAAAAATCTTACAAAATCGTCATGTTCCTGTAATGTTCATCGATAGAAAGCTTGCAAAAATTATTGCATAATAATAGTATAACAACGGACATTATTTATGAGGTGATATATATGAATGGAAACAAAATATTAGCTGCTTTATCGTACTTTAGTGTACTATTTGCCCCTATCTTATTCCCAATTATCGTTTGGATTGTGGGGGACGCTGAAACAAAGCCACATGCAAAACGTGCTCTATGGACACACATCATTCCAAGTATCGCTACATTTATCGGCGTAGTCATTTTAGGAATTATGGGCATGGGATCTGACCAAGCAGATATAACACTTGGAATTGGATCAATGATTGTCTTAGCTATTTGCGGAATCATCAGCTTATACTACTTCATCTGGAACATTGTAAAAGGAATTAAAGTACTGAAAGCTTAATTTTAAACAAACGTTTGTTTAAAAAAGGACCCTTGCAAATTGCAAGGGTCCTTTTCCCGATTCGTTCACTTTATCTTCTGCGTTTCTTCTTTTTTCTCATCATTTTCTTTCGGCGCGTATTCACTTTATCCGCTATAATGTGAAGCGTACTTGCCACAACAATTCCCATTAAGAACGTTACAATTTCAACCTCATGTTTCTTCGCAATTTCTATTAAATTACCATCCAGTGCGATTACATTTAATAGGAATAAAAATGGAGAAAAGACGATTAACATGTACGCAATACGAATCACATCACCAAGTATAATCGTATGCGTAAAGAAAGATCGATGTGGCATTACTTTCTTATAAGGATACCAAAATATACGTAAGAAACCCCATTTGTTATAAGCATTACTGTACGTATCTAAATCTGGTGTTAAAAATGAAGTACCTACTAAAAAACCAATTGCAAAAGTTAATAAAAAATCAAAATTTGTTAATCCATACGAAAAGAGCAAAAACAAAACAACCGGAAGGGATATTAAGTTTATTTTCGTATGCGTTCTTCCTGATGGCATAATGCACTTCCTCGCTTACGTTCGTCCTGTCACCTTATGACAGGTTTCACCTATTGACCTAATTTCTGATCGATAAATGCTGTGTCTATATCCGAACCAAACCATTCTGCCAACTTCACTCGTGCCTTATCTTTCACATCTTCATTGACGTATAACGACACCTGTATTAGTGCGGCCGTTAACGCCCCTAAATCATCCGTATAGCCAATTCCAGCAATGAAATCTGGAATCGCATCAATCGGTGCAATAAAATAAGCAAGTGCTCCAATTACAATAATTTTCACTCGTTTTGGAACATCGGGTCTTTGCAAAACGTAAAACAGTAATAAACTTGTATAAATGACCGACTGCCCTGCTTGCTTTGCAACATGTTTTACTTTCTTCCAAAACGCTTCAACTGAAAATTTTTGTTTCATGAAAAAGCCTCCCTATTTTTAAAAAGAAATAAGCTACAATATGTTATCAGTAAAAGTTCATGGAAATTACACAAAACCTATCAATGAACTTTCATTGTAACAAACAAACCGAAAAAGAACAAGTGTTCGTTAATTTTTACACGATTTCCTTCATATAATAGATTTCTAGATAACCCTTACCCATCTTCGTTTCTTATTTCTCAACAAAGAAAATTTTCACTTCTACTTAACATTCTGCTCTATCTTTGTTATATTTTCTAGTTGACGGACATATAAACGAATGTTAAAGTTTTCTCTGGTAGTGACAAATCTTATACAAAAAATGTAAAATGTTATAGTGTTTCTCAGAAATGAATTTTGTTGTATAATACAGAAATGACGTTATGCTTATGAGCAACAAAAGAAACCAAAAGGGTATGCATAGTTATAGTCGTATATGGGTGAATATAGAACCTTTAATTATGGCCAAGAAAACTATGTATTTTTTATTTTAGCATTTTTCGCTCCAAAATCGACCAAGCCTGATAGAGAAAGGGTGGAAATGAATGAAAGAAACCTTGAAATCACAATTTCAAAATGTGCGTTTCACTGTATTCGTAGCTTTAGCCTTATGGCTGAAAACTTACATTATTACACGCACAAGCTTTGATTTAAAACTTGAATCTTTCATGCAAGAATTCATTTTATTCCTTAGCCCATTAGCAGCATCATTACTGCTTGTTGGTCTTGCATTATTTGCAAAAGGGAAAAAACGTAACTATATAGCACTAGGAATTAATTTTATCTTAACAATCGTTCTTGTTGGTAACGTAATGTTCTACGGATTCTACAATGACTTCGTTACTTTACCAGTACTCGGACAAACATCTAACTTCGGAAGTTTAGGTTCTAGTGTGAAAGAATTATTTAACTACAAAATTATTCTTGCATTTGCAGACATTATCATATTCTTCGTTCTGTTGAAGAAAATGAAAAACTTTGCACCTACAGAGCGTGTAGCACGCCCGATGCGTTCTCTATACTTCGTATCAACAGTTGCTATTTTCTTCGCAAACTTAGGGCTTGCAGAAGCTGAACGTCCAGAACTATTAACACGTTCATTCGACCGCGTTATGCTTGTTAAAAACTTAGGATTATATGTACACCAAGTATACGATCTTGGCTTACAAGCGAAATCAAGTTCACAAAAAGCATTCGCTGACGGTAGTAAATTACAAGAAACAGAAAACTACGTGAAAACAACACAAAGTAAACCAGATCCAAATATGTTCGGTACTGCAAAAGGGAAAAACGTAATTGTTGTCTCTCTTGAGTCATTACAAACATTCTTAATTGGCGCAACAGTTAACGGACAAGAAGTTACACCATTCTTAAACCAATTTACGAAAGAAAGTTATTACTTTGATAACTTCTTCCATCAAACTGGGCAAGGTAAAACATCTGATGCTGAATTCCTAGTAGATACTTCTTTATATCCACTAGACCGCGGTGCTGTATTCTTCACACACGGTAACAATGAATATACAGCAACTCCAGAAATTTTACGTCAGCAAGGGTATCACACGTCGGTATTCCACGCAAACAACGCAACATTCTGGAACCGTAACATTATGTATCCAGCACTTGGTTATGATCGTTACTACAACGAGCTTGATTACAAGATTACGCCGGAAACAAAATTAAACTGGGGATTAAAAGATATCGAATACTTCGATCAATCTATTGATATGTTGAAAGAAGTGAAGCAACCATTCTATACTCGCTTCCTTACTTTAACGAACCATTACCCATTCACTTACGATGACAGTACAAAATTAATCGACGAATATAATTCTGGTGATGGCGTATTTGACCGTTACATGGTAACTGCTCGTTACTTAGACGAAGCAATGAAACACTTTATTGAGCGTCTAAAAGCAGAAGGTATTTACGACAACTCCGTAATCGTATTCTACGGTGACCACTACGGTATTTCTGAAAACCATAACCGTGCAATGGCACAGTTCTTAGGAAAAGAAGAAATCACTGCATTTGACCATATGAACTTACAAAAAACACCGATGTTTATTCACGTTCCAGGTCAAAAAGAAGGTAAAACAATTTCGAAACCAACTGGTGAAATTGATATTAAACCAACTATTCTAAACTTACTTGGTGTAGATTCTACGAATGACGTTCGATTCGGTCATGATGTATTCTCACCTGATAATAAAGGATTTGTTGTTCTTCGTGACGGTAGCTTCGTTACAGATAAATACATGTACACAAACAGTACATTCTACGACCGTGCTACTGGCGAAGTAGTACAATTACCGAAAGAAGAATCTCAACCACTAATTGATCGTGCCCAAAATGAATTGAACATGTCTGATAAAATCATTGAAGGTGACTTACTTCGCTTCTCTGAAAGTAATAAGATTAAAACTGGTGAAGTAAAAACAGCTATTAAAGAAGAAAAGAAGAGCGCTGAGTAATCTCAGCCTCTTTTTTTATTTTCTTCCATACAACTACTTATATTCATTAACTTTAAAATTACATAACCTTTACCAAATATTCACATAGTGTTAATGAAGAATCTCTATAATAAAATATGTAAACAAGGTTCTACATATTTCTTATCTCTCATCTTTCGTAAGATCCCTTAAAGAAATGTGTAAATCTTTTGTTTCTACTTTCTTATAATTGTCTTTCAACATGTTTTGTTTCCATACACAAAGCATTCAACGAGACAATGTCCCTATGAAAGATAGCTACCCTCCTTGTGCAGCATTCCATAAGAATGTTGCTTTTTTTTATTTAAAAGCAGGATTCTCATTTCTTATTTTCGAATTTGTATATACAAAATGCTGTAAAGTGAAACTTTAATCAGCCCTCACCAATCGGGCATTTACGGGCATATGTAGAGAATTACTTACATAAAAATTACTATAGTGATTCTTATCTCGCATGAATGAAAGTTTCACGTTACTTACGTACTTACGAAAGGATGGGACGGAAATTGGCATACGAAAAATTTGTACTTTGGAATGATGAAGTTATTGATACAACAAAACAACAAACGTACATAGAACTTGAAGAGAGAGGTTCGCAGTTCGGAGATGGTGTCTACGAGGTTATTCGCCTATATAAAGGAAACTTTCACTTATTAGATCCGCACATAACGAGATTATATCGATCCATGGAAGAAATAGAATTATCGCTCCCTTTCTCAAAAGCTGAACTCATCACTTTACTTTACAAATTAATTGAAAGAAACCATTTCCACGAAGATGGCACAATTTATTTGCAAGTATCTCGCGGTGTACAAGCTCGCACACATATATTTTCATATGACAACCCTCCGACGATTTATGCCTATATTACAAAAAAAGAAAGACCAGCGTTATGGATCGAATATGGTATACGCGCTATATCAGAACCCGATACTCGATGGCTACGCTGTGACATTAAATCATTAAATTTATTACCAAACGTACTAGCTGCTACGAAAGCTGAACGGAAAGGCTGTAAAGAGGCACTTCTCGTAAGGAATGGTATTGTAACGGAAGGAAGCCATTCCAACTTCTTTTTAATTAAAAACGGAACTCTTTACACACATCCAGCCAATCACCTTATTTTAAATGGCATTATTCGTCAATATGTCCTTTCTTTAGCGAATACTCTTCACATACCTGTACAGGAAGAACTTTTCAGCGTTCGTGACGTTTATCAAGCAGATGAATGCTTTTTCACAGGCACAACGATTGAAATTTTACCAATGACCCACCTTGATGGAACCGCAATTCAAGATGGGCAAGTTGGACCTATCACCAAAAAACTGCAAAAATCTTTTAATAAAATCTTGTTACAATCCAATATGTCATCTTCTTAAACACGAATAATTTCTGTCCTTTCATATTCAATATATGCATTTAAATGGAAATCAAGGTGTAATTTTATGCCTTGATTTTTTTCTTGTAATCTTTTTGTCATATTCAGATTCCTATATAAGTCTTGACAGTAATCGACATGCTCTTTAGAATTTTTAACAGTTGGTAAATATTTCTTCACTACATTACAGACAGAAAGGAATCGACAAATTATGAAAAAGTATCTTGCCGGTCTTGCGGCAGTGTCTGTAGCAGGAGGAGCAGCGCCTACACTTGATAGTGTTCAAGCTGCACCTGAACAAAATACACAAAAAGCTGCTACAACTGTCCAAGCTTCTGCATCAAACAACTCATCTTATACGGTAAACGCGAGCGTATTACATGTTCGTGCGGGATCAAGCACTTCTCACGACATCATCTCACGCGTTTATAACGGTCAATCACTAAACGTGATTGGCGAAGAAAATGGTTGGTTCAAAATTAACATTAACGGAAAAACAGGCTTTGTTAGTGGCGAATTTGTATCAAAAAGTGGAGCAACAAACAACAATGTAAGCACAGGTGGAAACAATAAAGTTACTGCTGATGTATTACGTGTACGTACAGCTCCTAACACTTCTAGTTCTGTTTCTGGACGTGTATATGCAGGACAAACTTTAAACGTAATTGGACAAGAAAATGGTTGGGTGAAAATTAACCATAATGGACAAGTAGGTTATGTAAGTGGCGAATTCGTATCTGGCGTTTCTTCTAATGCGGGTTCTTCAAACAACAACACGAATAATAACAACCAAGAAGTAAAACCAGCAAGCGGAAACTATACAGTAAATGTATCTTCCCTTCGTGTTCGTACAGGTCCTAGTACTTCTCACACAACTGTAGGTTCTGTTACAAAAGGACAAGTAGTACAAGTTGTTGGCGAAGTTCAAGATTGGTTCAAAATCAATTACGCAGGACAAACTGCTTATATAAGCAAAGACTACGTAACAAAAGGCGGCTCTAACGAAAACGTTACAGAAGGCAACAAACAAGAGCAAAACAATAATAATGGAACTATTCAAACTGGCGGTTCTTACGTAGTTAACGCTACATCTTTACGTGTTCGTACAGGCCCTGCCGCTTACCATAGTGTAATTGGTGGCGTTTTAAACGGTACAACATTAAACGTAGTTGGATCTGAAAACGGTTGGTTTAAAGTAAATTACCAAGGAAAAACAGGCTTTGTTAGTAGCGAATTTGTAAAATTCGTTAAAGGTGGCACTACTACTCCTGAGCAACCAAAACAACCTGAACAACCTAACCAAGGTGCAATTGGCGACTACTACATTAATGCTTCTGCACTAAATGTACGTAGCGGCGAAGGTACAAATTATAGAATCATAGGCGCACTTCCACAAGGTCAGAAGGTTCAAGTAATCTCTGAAAACTCTGGATGGAGCAAAATTAACTACAACGGTCAAGCTGGTTATATCGGAACACGTTACCTATCTAAAACACCAGTTGGAGGCGCAGTAGATAATAAGCCTAACAATAACCAAAATAACAATCAAAACAATAACAACAATAATAATACAGGCAATAATAGTGGCGACAGTTCTTCCGTACTTGCATATGCAAAATCAATGCAAGGTGTACCATACGTTTGGGGCGGAACTTCTGCTAACGGCGTAGACTGCAGTGGCTACATCTACCACGTATTTAAGAAATTTGGTCATAACATTAGCCGTCAAAGTGTTGCAGGATATTGGAGTAGCCTACCACAAACTTCAAATCCACAACCAGGTGACTTAATTTATTTCCAAAACACTTATAAATCAGGTCCTTCTCACATGGGTATTTACCTTGGGGGCGGATCATTTATCCAAGCTGGAGATAAAGGTGTAGCAATCGCTTCATTAAGTAACTCTTATTGGAAGAGCCACTTCTTAGGATACACGAAAGCACCTTAATTAATAGTTTCCAAGCCTTCTAGTTTACTAGAAGGCTTTTTGCTATGAGTTCAACACATTACTCCCTTTCTCCTACCTTCTCTCTATAAAAATAATGTATCCATTCTTCCATTTCATACACTTTATTCTGCAAAAATAATCCATAACGTTATCATAATGTATATATTCTCATAAAAAACATAACCTATTTCATGTCCATTCATTTCATATGTGTTTTTTTGAAGAATTTTCTTTTTATTTAAACTTTTCGTTAGACGTTTGACCTCCGATGTCCATTATGATAAGTTACTTAAGATGTATATTCGCAAAAGTATAGACAACTGGTTTATACACTTTTTTACTATGAGGAAGGAGCATACACTGCATGAATCTTTTATGGGGAATTGGCGGCGTGATTGGAGTATTAGCAATTGCTTTCTTACTATCTTCCAACCGCAAAGCTGTTAATTGGCGCACAATTTTAATTGCGCTAGCATTACAAATGTCATTTTCATTTATCGTGTTACGATGGGATGCTGGTAAAGCAGGTTTAAAACACGCTGCTGATGGTGTTCAAGGATTAATTAATTTTTCTTACGAGGGAATTAGGTTCGTTGCTGGGGATTTAGTCAACGCAAAAGGCCCTTGGGGATTTATCTTCGTTATTCAAGCACTACTTCCAATCGTATTTATTAGTTCATTAGTAGCAATCTTATATCATTTCGGTATTATGCAGAAATTTGTTAGCGTCGTTGGTGGTGCATTAAGTAAACTTCTTGGCACTTCTAAAGCAGAAAGCTTAAACTCAGTAACGACTGTATTTTTAGGACAAACTGAAGCTCCAATTTTAATTAAACCTTACTTAGCACGCTTAACAAATAGTGAATTCTTCACTATTATGGTAAGCGGTATGACAGCTGTTGCTGGATCTGTTCTTGTCGGCTATGCAGCAATGGGTATTCCGTTAGAGCACTTATTAGCAGCTGCAATTATGGCAGCTCCATCAAGCTTATTAATTGCAAAACTAATCATGCCAGAGACAGAAAAAGTAGATAATAACGTTGAACTTTCTACAGAACGTGAAGATGCAAACGTTATCGATGCAGCTGCACGCGGTGCATCTGAAGGTATGCAACTTGTTATTAACGTAGCAGCAATGTTAATGGCTTTCATCGCATTAATCGCTTTATTAAATGGATTATTAGGATGGGTTGGTTCTTGGTTCGATATTAAACTTAGCCTTGATTTAATCTTCGGTTACTTATTATCACCATTTGCAATCTTAATCGGTGTTTCTCCAGGTGAAGCTGTACAAGCAGCAAGCTTTATCGGTCAAAAACTTGCAATTAACGAATTCGTTGCATACGCAAACTTAGGACCACACATGGCAGAGTTCTCTGCAAAAACAAATCTAATTTTAACATTCGCAATCTGTGGATTCGCAAACTTCTCTTCTATCGCAATTCAGTTAGGTGTAACAGGAACGCTAGCTCCTACTCGCCGTAAACAAATTGCACAATTAGGGATTAAAGCAGTTATCGCTGGTACACTAGCGAACTTCTTAAACGCAGCAGTTGCAGGTATGATGTTCCTATAAACTTATATAGAGTCTTCTCTTTCTCCAAGAGAAGACTTTTTTCATGCAATCCAAACGTCTTTTATGTATCTACTAATCACTTTATCCCAAATATAAGAACATTATGATACAATAATGTTTAGGTCTTTTTATTTTTCTGATGAAAATAGAAAGGCTACTTGTTGTTGCCCTTCAAAAGAATTTAACGAAATGGTCAATTTCTTAATAATTGTGCATACTACAAGTATCTATGGATGAAATAGCTTTAAGGAGGAAAGTTTTGTGAAAGATAAGTTCTATAAAATCCTCTCTATGTGGATTCTACAAATTGTATTTTATTTTACTACTGTACATATGACGAATTATGAGCATGCGCTCATTTTTACAATAATATACGTAATCGTAAATGTACTATTCTTATTTTTAGCTGACAAAACAGCATTTATTTTCTTCATACTAGGAACCATTATTTCCGTATTTTATTTGTTTTATGAAGCATGGCTTCATTTATGGAGTACATCAGATCAATGGCAATATATCATTACCCACTTCCTGATGGCAGCTAACTTCTTCATTGTATACATAACAACTCACCTATTGAAAAAAGTTATTCATGAAAATAAAACTTTAACTGAGCGTGTGAGAACGTTGGAACAATATATTGGAGAATCAAAATTACTAACAAGACAAGAATTCGAGAGACGCCAAGCTTTATTAACGACTGCAATGAATCGTCGTAATGAAACAGGCTTTATTGTTTACTTTGATTTCACTTCCTTTAGTAAATATACGAAGGAAAGTGTTATGGACCGTGTAGCTTCCTTATTAGTTGAAACGGTAAGGAATGATTTTGACCTTGCTGCTGAATATGATAATAATACACTAGTTATTTTATTACAAAACACAAATGAAGCTGGTGCTGACATTGTAATGAACCGCCTAAAGCCAAAAATGGAGCAATGGCTTGCAGCTGAAGCAATCCGAGATATAAAAATTTCACGCGAGCAAATTGGAAACAAAGGACAGACATTGTTATGATGACTCTCGTTATACTTCTTTTATTTCTTCTGTTTTGCGTACTCGTTTTTTGGATCAGTATCACATTTTCAATTAAATATGTACTTATTTTTACGGCCTTTCTATTCTCTGGCTTACTCGTTTACTACTCTTTCTTAACAATCGCGGGCTTAATCCATCGAAATAGTAAACGAAAAGATCGTACGCTAGAACATTATCCGAGCGTCGATATTTTCATACCTGCTCATAATGAAGGGGTCGTTATTAAAGATACTTTAGAGGCAATGGCGAAGATTGAATATCCAGGAAAGCTAACCATTTATTTATTAAATGATAACTCTCAAGATGAAACACCTGAAATCGGCGATGATTTCGAAAAAGCTTATGCCCACATTCGTCACATTCGTGTTCCGTCCGGTGAACCGAAGGGTAAATCACGCGTATTAAACTACGGCCTTAGTATTTCAGATGGTGAATACTTCTGTGTTTACGATGCAGATAACCAGCCTGAACCACACGCACTGCGAATGCTTGTAGAGCACGCTGAAACAACTGAAGATGCTGTTGGAGCTGTTGGACATGTTCGTACAGTAAACGAAAAAAGAAACTGGCTGACGCGAATGATTTCACTAGAATTTCAAATCTTCCAGCTCCTTATGCAATCTGGACGCTGGTTACTATTCCAAACGGGCTCACTGACAGGAACAAACATGCTTCTTCGTCGCTCCGCACTAGAAGAGCTTGGTGGCTATGACCCTTATGCAATTGCAGAAGATGCTGAATTAACATTACGAATTACACAAAAAGGTTATCTCTTACCAATCGTCCCAGAATCAGTTACTTGGGAACAAGAACCAGAGCATTTAAAAATCCTTATTAAACAACGTACACGTTGGCTCCAAGGGAATTTATACATTTTAGAAAAAATGTTCTCGTCATTAAGCTTCTTTAAAGGAAAACTGCTCGTTCATTCCTTACAACAAGTTCTAGTGTATGTTGTATTTTGGCTATTCCTAATCATTTCGAACGTTTGGTTTGTAATTGGGCTACTCGGGATATTCCAAATTCAATATAGCATTCCGCTACTATTTATGTGGTATGTCGCATATATTACATATGTTTCTCAATTATTTAGTGCCCAGAGTGTCGAACGAACCTTTACACCGACTAATATTTTTATTAGCGTTATTATGTACTTTACGTACGCACAGCTCTTTACATACTTATTTATTCGTAGCTTAATCTTATACTTACGTGCAAAGAGTAAGAAACAAGTCATCGGCTGGGATAAGACAGTTCGATTCAAAAAAGATAAATAATAAAAATAAGCACAGAGCGCCGTATGCTCTGTGCTTATTTATTGCCGTATAAATTATATATCAGACAATACCCCTTAGCTGAAAGTAATTTCACGTCCATCCCCCAACGAACGATCGACCTTCATTTATATACGAAAAAGTGATTGCTATTTTTGTAGAACCAATTGCTTCTCTTGCTGTTCTTTGCGCGTTTCAGTCTTAGGTTCCGTGCTTTCTTGGACACTACGATGTGCCACACGTTTCAAACAAATATGCTTCCACTTTCTTTCGTAACGTTTCATTATTCTAGATGTCCCCCTTGAATGCGCTTTAAAACTATTTGAAATCGCTTACAGGAAATAATATAGCACATATACATAAAAGTGACAACACATTTCCGACATATTTTTGACAAAAATACGAATAGAATTCGTAAGGTATCGAATATTGTCGAAACTTATCGTTTTTTCTTCATATAAAGGGCATACTACTTATATGATAAAGTATTTTATTTCCCTTACCCGTATTTCAAATTCCTTCTATATAAAGTGAAACTTTAATCAGCACTCACCAATCGGACTTTTACAGGCAGCCCAACAAATAGAGGGATTAAAAAAAGAGCTGATATAAAATCAGCTCTTTTCCTTCTATTATTAATGCCGCTTCATACGTCCTTCTTTTTGTAACTCTTTAAATAATGCTGCCATCATAAAGAAAATAACAAAGACGAATGGGAATGCTGCAATGATAGCTGCTGTTTGTAATGCTTCTAATCCGCCAATATATAATAAGGTTGAAGCTATCGCGGCTAGAACGATACCCCAAATCATTTTAATACGATTTGGTGGGTTTAAACTACCATGTGTCGTTAACATCCCTAAAACGAATGTTGCAGAGTCTGCAGATGTAATAAAGAATGTAGAAATAAGAAGAATCGCTAAAACAGATAAAGCTGATCCAAAGCTTCCCATTTGATCAAACATAGCGAATAATCCTACTTCTGTTCCCATCTCTTTAATTTTTTCAAAGACATGTGCATCACTAAACAGCTCCATGTGAATACCAGTCCCGCCGAAAACTGAGAACCAAAGTGCACCTATTACGGTCGGTACAAGTAACACACCGATAACAAACTCACGAATTGTACGACCTCGTGAAACACGAGCAATAAACGTACCTACGAACGGTGACCATGCAATCCACCATGCCCAATAGAAAATTGTCCATGACTGAATCCATTGATTTCCGCCTTCATCCAATGGACTTAAACGGAAACTCATACTTGGCAATTCTTGAATATAAGAACCTATTGTTGAAGTGAAGTAATTCATAATAAAGTTTGTTGGACCTGCAAATAATACAATAATCATAAGTGCAAATGCAAAAATAATGTTCGTATTACTTAAATATTTAATTCCTTTATCAAGACCTGTTTGTGCAGATAACATGAAAAGAACTGTTACGATTGCAATAATAACTAACTGTGTCGTTAATGAATTCGGAATAGATGTTAAATAGCTAACACCACCTGCAATTTGTTTTGCACCGAGACCTAACGACGTTGCAACACCAAACACAGTTGCGAAAACAGCTAACACATCAAACGAATGAGCAATACGTCCGTGTTCCCCGCCCTTAAATAACGAACCTACTGTTGCACTAATCGTACTCGCTTTTCCTTTTCTAAAGGTAAAATAAGCAATACATAACGCTACAAACGCATATAGTCCCCAAGGATGTAATCCCCAATGGAAAAATGAAAAACGCAGTGCAAGGCGTGCACTTTCCTCAGTTGCACCTTCTCCAAACGGAGGTGCGTATAAATGGTTTAATGGTTCGGCAACGCCCCAGAAAACTAAGCCGATACCCATACCAGCACTAAATAACATAGCAAACCATGTCATATAACTATAATCAGGTTCGTCATCATCTTTACCTAAACGAATAGAACCGTATTTCGAAACAATTAAAAAGATAGATACACCTAAAATAATAGAAACGGAAATAATATAAAACCACCCAAACTTACTAACTAATGCAGTTTGAATTGCGGTTGTTACATTTCCTAAGCTACCTTTTCCAATAATAGATTCGGGAATAATCCCCCAAATTGTAAATGCAATACATAATGTTAATGAAACGATGAATGTTTTTGTCAGTTTCCTCATCAAATCCCCCTTCGTAGGTTTCGCTTTTGTAAATAACATAAATTCCGATATGTAAAATCGGATAGAAAACTATAATTTTGCGGTGATTTTCTTACTTTCACCTTCACCAATTAGAATTCTTATGGACAGCCTTACCTTTCGTATAACCTTTTCACTCTGCAAGAGCTACAAGATAGAAATACTGCTGTCAAATTGTGTGAGAAAAATGCGGATAGGAATGTATTTTCCTAAAAAAGGATGTGTTACATATGTAAAAAAGGGCAAATTTCTTCCTTGCAACCCTTTCGTTTTGTAACAATTATGCGGTTTTTTTGCTAGTATATAGCACGTGTTTATAGATTCACAAACAAAATGTTTATGTTTATATAACTATATTACCCATAAAACGGTAAAATACTCAAGGAATGTAATCGTTTAGTAAACATCATGTAACATTCCTGTAATATTTTTATTTACGGCGAAAAAAATATGTTGTATTAAATATTTTGAATATAACTAGAAACCTATGATTCATATAGAATGAAAAACGCTTTCCTATATTTTTTGTTATATTACAGGATGTTAACGACTTATTACGAATGGTTTGTAATTGTGTGTTTTCCCTAAATCCGAAAAAATCTGTTGCTATAATGAGGACACGAAAACAAACGCAATGGAGGCTATCATGAAAAAATTAATTGGAATAGCAACAGCAGCAGTTTTTGGTCTTGGGATTTTCACATCATCTGCTAATGCAGAAACTGTTGTAACAACAGACGTACTAAACGTACGCGAAAACCCTACTATGGAATCAAAAGTTGTCGGTAAATTACTAGACGGTAATAAGATAGATGTTCAAAATACAGAGAACGGATGGTCAAAAGTTACTTTAGACGGTAAAGATGCATTCGTAAGTGCAGAGTTCACAAAAAGCATCTACTACGTAACAGCTAACGTATTAAACGTACGTGCTGAAGCGAACACAAACTCAGAAATTCTTGGAAAGTTGAAGAAAGACGATGTAATCGAAACAACGAACCAAGTACAAAATGAGTGGTTACAATTTGAATATAACGGGAAAACAGCTTACGTTCACGTTCCTTTCTTAACAGGTACAGCACCTGTAATTGAGAAACAAGAAACGGCTGTTCCTGCTAAAGCTGAAGCACCAGCTAAGGCTCAAGCACCTGCAGCACAAGCAAAACCAGCTGCTAAGCCTGCTGTGAAAGCGGCTGAAACTAGCGAACCATCTGGTGGTCGTGAGTTAACAGTTGTAGCTACAGCATATACAGCTCACCCTAGCGAAAACGGTGGCACATATGGCGGCCGTGTATTAACTGCAATGGGTCATGATTTAACTGCGAATCCAAACATGAAAATGATCGCTGTTGACCCGAAAGTAATCCCATTAGGATCTAAAGTATGGGTAGAAGGTTACGGAGAAGCTATCGCTGGAGATACTGGTGGTGCAATTAAAGGTAACCGTATCGATATCTTACTTGGATCAGATAGTGCTGCTCAAAAATGGGGACGCAAAACTGTTAAAGTGAAAATTTTAAAATAACCAATGACTGCTAAATTACAAGCCGGTTCTCTTTATTGAGAGCTGGCTTTTATTTATTTATAATACATATAAGGAGGCTATGCCCATGAATGTACAAGCAAAAGTAGACTGGATTGGTACGCCAAAACCGTACATATATAAAGATGAAGTAACATATAACGCTACTTCTATTGATTTCTCACTCGCTGGCGATGATAATCGCTATAAGTTAATTGTGCTCAAGTCTGAAAACAATACACATTACAAAATTGTGCAATATGGAATAAAACCAGGCTCTCAAAAACCATTTCCTATCGACATTCCATTTGAACAAAATATGTTGCCAATTATAGAGCAAATATTACATGATCCGTATGTACAAGCGATATTAAAGGAAACGCACTCATAATTGAAAAAAAAGATATCACCTCGCCGGATTTTTCGGCTAAGTGATATCTTTTTTATTTTCCCTTCATGAACAAAGTTTAAGAAAAATATATCAACGATTTTCCGAATATATCTATCATAAATCGCAATATATCAACGGTTTGACACAAAATATCGATTTAGCTACAAAAAAGAGGCTGTTCAAATATTGAACAGCCTCTTTCATATTAACGAGTTGGACCAGATACATCTTCTGATTTCAACGTATTATTTGCACCAAGAGAATAATACAACATCTTTCCATTTCCATTCACAGTTACAATATGTTCGTTATTAAAACTTTTGAACTTCACAGATCCATCACCGTAACGAATATGATACTCTTCATATGTTGTTACTTTATATTTCGTATCACTTTGACGCTCTACATTACGAACTTCCATCGTTAATAAGTCTTCCGTAATTCCTTTTTTGTGTAAATACTGTATATAATCACGGTCTTCCTTATACGATTTCCCGCTCTTATCATAATTATTTTCAATTAAACTAAAATCATTTAATGAAATTGCACGTACGTTATCATAAATATGATTTCTTACAAATTCGCCCACTGCTGAATTTGATGTTTCTTTCGGGAATTTTAAGTAATACGTGCTTTGGTCTCCAATTTTAATACTTTCAGATTTCATCACACCAAAATCAGTAGTTTTCTCTAAATGTACTTCTACTGTTTCATCTGTGGATACAGGGCCAAGTTTATAACTTCCATAACTTAATTTTCCACGTTTTTTCCCGTTCACAAATACAGTTGCATCACTTTCATCAGAAGAAATGCTTACATACTTGCCTTCAAGTGATAAATCCACTTTCACTTTCTCGCTCTGCTCATCCGCTAAATCTACTTCTTTCTCTGTTTCTAATTCAGTAAGTTCCGTCTTCGCCGTTGCCTTTACAACATATGTACCTGGGAAGTATGGCCCCAACTCTTTCGAATTTTTATCACTAGAAAGTTCTGCTTCTTTTTTGTCATTCACATATATTTCTGCATTCTTTGCAGTTGTACTTACATTCACATAATAAGATTTCATGCTGAACTTATACTTTGGATATAAGAACCACTCTTTTCCCTCTTCTACTATTTCCCCGTCTTTAAATGCAGGTTTATCTTTTGTTAACTTTTGATCTACTGTCTCTTTCTGTAAATAAGACAACAATTGTTTGTTGTAAGAAGGATTCTCTTTTAAATAACGCATGTACGCTTTAATATCCTCTGTCTTAATCTTTAAACTTGAATCATTTGCTTTCACAAACTCATCAATTGCGTTAATATCTTTCTTTTGGAATGCTTCAATCATTACATTTACTTGCTTTTCTTTTGAAAACTTATATGCTCCAAATTTATATGCCCCAAATAATAAAATAACAATAATAGCAAAACCAATGATTAAAAATAAATTTTTCTTACTTTTCACTGGTTTTGTCTCGCTTTGTAATTCTGTATATGAAGCAGCAGTGTTATCAACGATTACTTCTACTTTACTCCCACACTCAGGACAAAAGTTCAAATGGTCTGCAACGTTCTTTTTACATGTTCCACAAAACTTCAACGTGCTCTCCTCCTATTTTTTAGCTAATTTCATTCCAGCAAATGCTGCTACATATGTCACAATCAAGCTAAACAAAGTTAAATATATAAATGAATTTTGCATAGATAATACCGTTCCACTTGTTCCAAATAAACCTGTTACAGTTCCTGAAACATTAATTTGGAACTTAGAAATCATATTCATTACAATCATCATAATTGTGTAAGAACCACTGCATACCGCTAATGTAATATATATATTGGCAGTCGGTAATTTAGCTAACCTTCTTCCCGCTCTAAACATAAAGAACAATGGAATAATAAGCAGTAATAAACCATAATGGAATACGTTATTCACTTTATCAAATTCTGCAAGGCTTCGCTCATTTGCTCCTTTTGAAATCAATATCTCTCTAAGCTCTACGCCATTTACAGAGACGCCTGATATAAATGAAAATGATAGTGTGCTCTCATATGCTTTTGATTTCTTACCAATTCCAGTAAATTCTTTACTAAGTGCTGGACTTGATACTTCTAACGGCGCAAAATGAGCCATACTCCATAATTGAGGTGCTAACTCTAATGCTAATAATGTACTTTCTGATTTTAAAGTTGTTATTTCTTTTAATGGTTCAATACCATCTTCCTTACTTACTAACGCCATAATACAAACCGCTACCGCTGTTACTAAAAGTCCTTTTATCATAGCTGAAACACCGTAATAAACAGACGCTCCATATGGCATTAACTCTTGAAATGCTGCTGCCATATTGTTTTTGCTTGTATGAGCAATAAATCCTAATAAAGTAAATAATGTCCCACATACAAAACCACTCAATAAACTCTTAATCGCTGAATAGCCAACCGTAATCTTACCTGCTTCTGAGAATGGAATTGCAAAAGATTGTGATGCTATAAAACTTATAATGAATAAAAAGACGCCATAAATAATACCAACTGTTGATGCCATAAAAATTTGATCTTTAATCGTTTTCGCAACATGCTGCTTCCCTAACCAAATTCCTGTACCAACGAAAATAATAAATGGAATGATTAGTAGTAATGTAAATGGAGTATGCCAAGATAAAGAAAATATCAATCCACTATCGTCGTTAGCTGTAAAACCAAGTAAATGATAACTTAACATCGTAGAAGTTGCACTCGAATAAAAATTCGGCAACATATCTAATTCTTTCGCAAATTTGCTAAACATCTCACTTATTATAGAAGCAAATAATAAACTACCAATCCAACCAGCAATTAACATGAGAATACTTGCAACAGCCCCACCAATAAAACCTTTTTGTAAAACGGCTTTATCTGCTTTAAATTCAACTTTAGGAGCACCATCCATTGTAGGCAATTTTACAG
This sequence comes from Bacillus sp. L_1B0_5, assembly GCF_000836715.1. Classification (NCBI taxonomy): domain Bacteria; kingdom Bacillati; phylum Bacillota; class Bacilli; order Caryophanales; family Bacillaceae; genus Bacillus; species Bacillus sp. L_1B0_5. The sequence continues at coordinate 157,255 of NZ_JXIS01000025.1, forward strand.
ATTGTTCTTTTTTCTTCGCAACAAATAAAGAATACCCACACTTTTGACAATATAAATTTTTTTGAGCATTTTCATTGCCACAACCTTTGCAGTATTTTGCAGTATCTTTTTCTAATGTTATTGCATCTATAGCTCCTGCAATCTCCATACTACCTTCATTTGGACAATAATTTACTTCTTCACCATGTTGTTTTCCACATGTGCGACAATACATCTAATTCACTCCCCACTTTGCTTAATTCCACAAACTGGACAGTAAGTAGAGTTTTTATCGATATGCTCATTACATGAAATACAATTTACCGTTTCACCTTCATTTTCTACTGCTAACATTGGGTTAGGCTTTCCACACGAACCACAAAACTTATCATTTATTGATAAAGGTCCACCACATTCACATGTAGCTTTTTCACCTTGTTGTTTTTGCAATTCAACAATGCGTTTTCTTGCTTGATAAATAGCTACATCAAATTCTTGAACTGGAGCAATCATTTCTTTTAAGCTCGCTTCATTTACTCCATTTCCTCTTAATTGAACGTACACTTGCTGTCCAACCTCTAATAGAACCTCTGCTTTTTTCTGCATTTGCACTTGCATTCCCTTTTTCAATTGAGCAATTTCTTGTGCAACTTGCAACTTCATTTTCCCTTGTTCTATTCCTTCTTGTAACTTATTCATTCCACTACCTAACTTCGTCTGTAAATCTGACAAATTATTTCTCCTCCTATACATATATATTTATATATGAAATTAACATTTTATATATTACCATGATTTTCAAGTTATGTAATCCAAATTTCATTTTTTCTGTTTTGAGCATTTTTTGTTTATAATGGTAAAGGAAAGAAATATGTGTACGGAGGAATATTATGCTGCAACACTCAATTACGAAAGATGAAATTATGATGATTGCGAATGAGTTCGTTCAAGGACTAGATCCACAGCAAACAGCTGATCAGGAACATGTCGCTACAGCTCGGCACCTATATCGTAGTGGTGTTGTCTACAACGTTGACTTTGATGGTTATACACTATCAGGAACTGTAGATGCGGAAGGCAACGTATATAGCGTTCATATTCCGATTCGTAACGTCGCTGAAAGTTATTGTGATTGCTTCGCACCAACACAATGTGAGCATATGCTTGCTGTATTACTATCTGCAGCGTCTAGTTTCGGGCAAGTAGGAGATGTATTAACTTTATTTAAAAATAATACGAAACCTTCCCTTCCCCCTATTCGAACTGCAAGACAAGTATTGCAATCATCAGCTTTTGAAGAAACCGATTATAAAAGTTGGCAATCGTATTTTGAAAAAGAATATGAATCATTTAAAAAAGAACAAGCTCGGCTTACTTATAAACAAATGTATTTTCTTATGAGTATCTTTACAGATTTCTATACGAAACTTGAGCGGAAAGCTCCGCGTGTCATTGCGATACATGAATTATTCAGGTTACACGCAGCACTTTACTGCTTTCAAAAGTTATTAGAAGAAATTCAGGCATTCGACGCAAACAAAACGTATTCTTATCACCAACCTGTTAATGTCATTCGCCTATTTGTAGACAAAGTGGAATCCATCGTTCGGGACTTACAATCAGAAGCGATTCCTTCAGAGTCTGAAATAATTTTACAAGAAACAGCTCGTCTCGTTCATGAAGTATTCTTCTCTACCGACGCTTATACGCAAGAGCGATTTTTCATTTATCGTCACATATGGAGTGAACTTTTAAACAATAAAGAGAAAATACAAGAAGAAGAAAAACGAATCGATACAAAAATCAATCCACTATCCAAAGCGTTAGCGTCTTCCCATCTTCTCTTTTTGAATGACGAAGATCTACTAGCGATGGACTTACTAAAAAAACAGCCTGCTTCTGTTGTGAGTCTATACTTCTATTGGTTAGAAGAACTATTAAGTGCCATGCAGTGGGATCGTGCGAAAAATTGGCTTTCCTTTACGTATAAACAAGTAAAGAAAACAATCCAAGATCACGAAAATACGATTTTCATAAAAGATGTCGTTCGGCTATTTGTAATCATGTATGAAACATATGCAACACATACAAATGAACAAGCTGGTTTCGAAATGATTTTACAAGAACTATTACCATATAGTTTCACAAACTATGAACAGTACGTACTCGCGAAAAAACAGTATCGTACATGGGCAGAACTTCATCTCCTATATGGATTTGAAGCAATTGAACTGTTGAAAGAGCCACTGAAAGATATTGAAAAAGAAGCGCCAGAAGCGGCACTTCCTCTTTACCATCTTGCTGCTGTAGAGGCGATTGAAGAACGAAATCGTAAATCATATAAACGCGCAGTTCGTTACTTAAAGAAATTACGTACATTATATAAACGATTAAAACGCACCGATGAATGGGATGCTTTCATTATTCACATTGCCAATCTCCATTCACGTCTGCGTGCACTACAAGAGGAATTACGGAAAGGAAAATTAATCGATGATCAATCAAACTGAAGTAACAATTAGGCTCCAGCATGTTAGTCAAGGTTGGTTCCTTTGGGGAGAAGATGACAGCGGTACTCCATTATCCGTAACAAGTTGGAAACGAAATGCATTCACATGGCACTCCACTTCTTTCTACGGTACGTCTCTAAAAGATGCAACCTTCGAAGGAAAACAAGGTGTTATGCTAACAAACGCACAAGCATTTGAATACATTGCAAACAAACCGATGAACTCCTTTGCACATATTCAAATGAACGATCCTATTACAGCACTTACGAAAGATGCAAATGAATTATGGGATGCCTTTACGAGTGGTAGCTTCGTACCAAATATGAATCATTGGTCCAAACAACCATCTTGGAAAGTTCAAAATACACCAATTGAAGATGACACATTAGCATCTCTTTTCTCAACAGCAGTTAATGAAAGCATATTACAAGATAATCGCTCAAATGATGGCTGGGAAGATGCAAAAAGACTATATGAACATTACGACTTTACGAAAAGACAATTAGAAACAGCACTACATGAAGAAGATTGGCTTCGAAAAATTGGTTATATTGAAGATGATCTTCCATTTACAATCGGACTAAGACTGCAAGAACCACAAGAAGAATTTGAAATGTGGAAGCTTGAAACAATTGTGACACCAAAGCGCGGGGCGCATCGCATATATGTATATGAAAACATCGATTCCTTACCGAAAAGATGGCATGATTACGAAGAACGGATTACAGAAACACAAGAAGGTTTTAGTAAGCTCATACCGTGGTTAAAAGAAGAAGATACGTTCCGAAATGAGCTCTTTGAAACCGAAGCGTGGAACTTCTTAACAGAAGCAAGCAATGAATTACTTGCAGCCGGCATTACAATTTTACTACCATCATGGTGGCAAAATTTAAAAGCAACAAAACCGAAATTACGTGTCCAGTTGAAGCAAAATACAGCACAAACACAATCGTTCTTCGGTATGAATACGCTCGTTAATTTTGACTGGCGCATTTCGACGAACGGCATTGATTTATCGGAAAGCGAATTTTTCGAACTCGTTGAACAAAACAAACGTCTATTTAATATAAACGGTCAATGGATGCGACTAGATCCAGCCTTTATCGAAGAAGTAAGGAAACTAATGAACCGTGCCGATAAATACGGACTAGAGATGAAAGATGTCCTGCAGCAACATTTATCAAATACGGCTGAAACAGAAATTGTAGAAGATAATAGCCCGTTTACTGATATTGAAATCGAACTAGATGGATATTATGAAGAACTCTTCCAGAAGCTGCTTCATATTGGAGATATTCCAAAAGTAGATGTCCCTACTTCACTAAACGCAACACTTCGTCCGTATCAACAACACGGTATTGAATGGTTATTATATTTACGAAAGCTTGGATTTGGAGCATTGCTAGCTGACGATATGGGACTCGGGAAAAGTATTCAAACAATCTCTTACTTACTATATATAAAAGAAAACAATCTCAAAACAGGCCCTGCATTAATCGTAGCACCGACATCTGTTCTTGGAAATTGGCAAAAAGAATTTGAGCGTTTCGCACCGAATTTACGTGTTCAATTACATTACGGAAGTAATAGAGATAAGGGCAATTTATTTGAAGATTTCCTTCAATCGGCAGATGTTGTATTAACATCTTATGCATTGGCTCAGCTCGATGAGGAAGAACTGACTTCATTATGCTGGGATGCTGTTATTTTGGATGAAGCACAAAATATTAAGAACCCGCATACGAAACAGTCGAAAGCAGTACGAAACTTGCAAGCAAATCACAAAATCGCTTTAACTGGTACACCGATGGAAAATCGCCTCGCTGAACTTTGGTCCATTTTCGACTTTATTAATCATGGATATCTCGGAAGCTTAGGGCAATTCCAGCGCCGCTTCGTCACACCGATTGAAAAAGATCGTGATGAAGGAAAAATCCAGCAAGTTCAACGGTTTATCTCACCATTTTTACTGCGCCGAACGAAGAAAGATCAAACAGTCGCATTAAATTTACCCGATAAACAAGAACAAAAAGCTTACTGTCCTCTTACTGGTGAACAAGCTTCCTTATATGAACAACTTGTTCAAGATACACTGCAAAATGTCGAGGGATTAAGCGGAATTGAAAGACGCGGCTTTATATTACTTATGCTGAACAAGCTAAAACAAATTTGTAATCATCCTGCTCTTTATTTAAAAGAAGAAGAACCACAAAATGTCGTTGAACGCTCTATGAAAACAAACACGTTAATGGAGCTCATCGAAAATATAAAAGATCAAAATGAAAGTTGCCTCATCTTCACTCAATACATCGGCATGGGGAACATGCTAAAACGTGTGCTAGAAGAAAAATTCGGCCAGCGTGTCCTCTTCTTAAACGGTAGTGTACCGAAAAAAGATCGTGACAAGATGATTGAGGAGTTCCAAAACGGAACGTATGACATTTTCATCTTATCCTTAAAAGCTGGCGGAACAGGATTAAACTTAACCGCTGCCAACCATGTCATTCACTACGATCGTTGGTGGAATCCAGCTGTGGAAAATCAAGCAACAGACCGCGCATATCGTATCGGTCAAAAACGATTTGTGCATGTTCACAAACTCATCACAACAGGAACGTTAGAAGAAAAAATTGATGAAATGCTAGAAAGAAAACAATCTCTAAACAATGCGGTCATCACAAGCGATAGTTGGATGACTGAACTATCAACAGACGAACTAAAAGAATTACTTGGTGTATAAAGTGAAACTTTAATCAGGCCAGTTACGGGAAATTTTACTACCCGCAAAAAAGCGCTAATCTCAAAATGAGATTAGCGCTTTTTTCTATTCCAAAACCAATTACTTATTATAATTCCCGTTAATCCACCGCACGTATCAAGCAATGAATCTTGCCACATTGGTGTACGGTCCCCCGTATACCATTGGTGAATCTCATCAAATGTTGCATAACCCGCAACGAAAAGAAGGGCATATATAAAACATCTTTTCCTCGAATGACCTGATCGATGAAAAGCGTAATAAATCAATGAACCTAGCATAAAGAACACCATAAAATGAGCACCTTTACGAAGGAAAAACTCAATAAATCCGCCTACACCTTTATTCGCAATACTAACAGGGGTTCCTCCACCATAATCGATAGATACCCATGAAAAATGCTCTTTCACAAATTCAACATTTACATATTGTTCAATATCTGAACGCATATCCTGCTTTTTATATGGTTGTGCCGAAGAATAGAAAATCAGCCCCATCCATAGTAATACAGGAATCCAAAATAACCATTTACGATTCATTATCCAGAATTCTCCTCTCTTAATCTTTTAAGGGTACCAAAAAAAAGAAAAAATTTCACGCCAAAACATGACATTTGTACCCTATTTATAAAGTGAAAGGAGGTGATACACATGGCAATTGAAACAATCGTAATGGATTTAACTTTACGTCTAGTCTTAAACAACGGATTAGATAAGAACGGCAAAACAGTTTTCAAGAGCAAACAATTTAAACGTGTTAAAACAAATGCGAGCTTAGATCAAGTACACAACGTAGCTCATGCTCTCGCTTCCTTACAAGCATCACCACTTCACGCTGTACAACTTGTAAGCACATCAGATCTTTCTAAACTATAAAGTAAAACTCGGATCAGTGGGGATTTTATTCATCCCCGCTGATTATTAGCCCGCAATTTAACCGTCAGACCCAAATCCCGTAAATAGCGGGATAAATACAAAGGAGGGAATAACACATGCAAGTACTAGAGTTGATTTTCGCGAAAGAAGATGGAAAAACAGTCGTTTTTTCTATCGATACGCCCATCACACCAATCGATGCACAAGTCGTAAATCAAGTAATGGATACAATCCTTGCCTCATCTGTATTTTCATCCATTGATGAAAATACAAGAAAAAAGGGCGCTCGCCTTGTAGAAAAAAATGTATCTGAAGTTCCAATTACTCTATAAAATGAAAAAGACGAATCTGCATCATTTTGCAGATTCGTCTTTTTTCTTCGGCATTTCAATCGGAATAAAAATCTTTGAAAAACCGACGCATACGTACTTATAATGTTCTTCACCTATATCAAACTCAGTCGTATATGTTGAGAAGAATATATAATCATTTCGCTTCGTATAATGATCAATTAATAACCCAACTTGTGGCTCAACATACTTTTTCGCTAACTTTTTACCGGCCGATGCCAAGTCGCCAAGGAGACCCTCTTCATTCTCTTTTTGAACTTCATCTAGCTTCTTACTCACATCATTACGCTTCATAAACTGCTTCGCTGCCCATTCTGTATATTCTCCTTTACTCGGATTGCTGTTTGCTAAATATACTAGGAGAATGACAACTAAAGCCATAATAATATACTTTTTCTTCATACTATATCACCGCCTACTCTTTTCTATTTTCATATATATGTACAAGCGATGCAAATTAGAAAGACTATCACCTATTGATTGTAAACGAATAGCCAAAATTTACAATACAAAACAAAATATTAACACTTAATTTACTTATTCCGTATATAATTATATTCGAAATATTAATTTCATAAGGGAGGACTTAAAATCATGAATGATGAAAATAACATTATTATTTCTAGTTCTACTATGATGCTTGTTCCATACAATCACCCTTATTATCGTACAAAACTTATCGACAGTAGCGGAAATGATCTTCGTTCCTGCCAAACCGCATTACAACTCATCAAACAATCTTGCTTAACCCATATTCACTCTACTTATCAAGGCAGGCGTAATGCAGTCCAAACAAATTTTAGATTTAAACAAAACGTTCCAATTCCAATTAATCATCGGGAATACATTTGTACTTTTCCAACAGAATCTCCTTCATCTCCAAACTGTATATGGCTATTTTATAACCACATACACGATATAGAATTTTGCCAAAAGATTAAAAAGACTAAAATACACTTTTCAAATGGCACTACTACAACAATATCTATCAGTCCCCATAAATTGCAGCAACAATTATTAAAAGCTGGATACATACTATCTCGTATGAACATGCAAGATTCACTACAATTTAAAAACCCCTTGTTACATTTACTACATTAAACTAACAAGTAGAATGGAAAGCAACATCTCTTGCCTTCCATTCTTATATTAATATTTATCCTCTTACACTATCTCGCATTTTCTCGAGTGCTTGCCGATACATCCATCTTACTTGATAATATGTCATTTCCATCTCTAACGCGATTTCTCCCATCGTCTTCCCTACAAAAAAACGTTCAAAAATAATATACTTCTCCTTTTCGTCTAACACACTCATAAAATCCTTCACTTTCATTTCAACGTCTTCAAAATGAAAGATATCCTCATACTCCCCTACACATACATATCTTTCTTGTACAGTAGATTCTTTCTTCAATCTCTCTAATATATAACCACGCACCGTTACGACTGCATATGCGGGAAAACTCCCTTTCTCAGCATCATACCTTTCATACGCATACCAAAGACCAATTAAACCACATTGATAATACTCTTCATGATCTTGATAAATACCTAGCTTCTTTATTTGATTCACAATCATCCCTTCATACAAAACAACTGCCTCTTTAAAAGTCGCTGGCTTCACACAGTACCCGTTTCTAAAAGGTATACCTTTCTAGTATTCCGCGGTACCTTCACAATATAAAAATAAGGGAAAGATTTCACTGTGAGTAATTTCAAATACTACCGACGGAATTTGAAATTACACTATGTAGTATTTGAAATTTTGTTGGCGGTATTTGAAGTAGGGGTAAAAATAAAAAAGGCTCCTTCTATACATTAGAAGGAACCTTTTGTTTATGAATTCTCAAGTTATACTATTCTGTAGTTATATTTTTGAAAAATCTATCGATCGCATATAGACCAGTAGCTAAAATACAACTTGTAACATGAACAAAAAATTTGCTATAAGTTTCTTAAACATATGTATCTTCTCCTTATAACAAAAATGCAGCAATTACTTTTATAATTGCTGCATTTCTTTCTAGTTACATGAAATATCAATATTATTGCACCAATCCTCTTAGTGCACCAAAGCCGATCGTTAAAATGAAGAAGATAACCATAAGAATCGTTGCCTTCTTTTTACTTAAACCGGCCGTAATTTGAAGACCTAACCATGTAATAACAAATCCCCAAATTGTAAATACTTCAATGCTATTTGCAATACCTTTTACAGCGCCTCCACTTGAAGCAAAAATTGGGCCTAAACCAGTGTAAAGTTCTTTTCCTGAACCACCTAGAATAAGTGCTAAAACTATATTTATTAATAAACCAAGTACTGAAATAATGCTTGAATATACATTAATTGTTAATAATTTCTTGTAAGAAGTATCATTGCTCATTAACATCATTAACACTTTATATACAGCAGCACTAATGAAGAAACCTATTATCATACCGATAACACCAAATACAAAACCAGCACCGAAAGTCATTACAGGTGTAACATTAACCCCTAATTCTTGATTGAGCTTAATTGATTCAGGTGTTAAAGAATATACATAGGCACCAATTCCACCAGTAATCCCCGATAGTAAAGAAAGTATCCAAAACGCACCCCAAACCGCATTACTATTCTTCATTCTCTCGAACTGCTCACCTGGAGAAGTAATCATTCCTAATAATGATGGCTTCTTTGCACCTACATCTTGCGTATTAATATTTGCTTCCATTATAACGCCTCCTTCTATTTATATAACCCGTTCTAACGGGCGGTTCACTTCCTCATGCAAGAGGCTACGAACCGCCCACTAGAACGGTAATGTGTAGTTCTACTACACTATTAATTACTCATAACGCAATGCTTCAATTGGATCTAATTTCGCAGCTTTGTTTGCTGGAATTAATCCGAAAATAATACCGAGTGTCATCGAGAACAGTACGCCTCCAACGACAACTTCCCATGAAACAAGTGGTGGCCATTTTGCGAATGTAGAAACGATATATGCTCCGCCATACCCAAGACCAATTCCGATCAAACCACCTAGAAGTGTTAACATAACTGCTTCAATTAAAAATTGTAATAAAATTTTACTACGCGTTGCTCCAAGTGCTTTACGTACACCAATTTCACGCGTACGCTCCGTTACAGATACAAGCATGATGTTCATAACACCAATTCCACCAACGACTAATGAAATACCAGCGATACCACCGATAATCATTGTCATAATACCGGTCATCTTCGAAATACCTTCTTGAATTTCTTTTAAATTCATAACTTCATATTTACCAGTTGCATCAGTCGGTTTACGACTATTTAAAACATCTGCAGCTTTTTTACCTGCTTTTTCTAGATTATCTACATTTTTTGCTTGAACAGAAATATTTTGAATTTCATCTTTCCCATACAGTGTCGGCCATAATGAAATTGGAACTAGTGCTTCTGATGGTCCCATTCCCATAAACTCATTATCTGATTTGTAGACACCGATAATTTGCATCGGTTGACCTTTCATTTCAATAATTTTACCGACTGGATTGGTATCCTTAAACACCTTTTCTTCCATTTGTTTACTAATCATAACAACGTTATTACCTTGATCCACATCTGATTCTTGTAAAGAACGTCCCTTTAACACCTTTACTTTATTTACTGCAAAGTACTCACTATCTAATCCAGTAATACTCACCATTTCTTTTTTATCTTCAATATCAAGTGGTTCCATGGTTGAATTTGTTGTTACCACATGTGCGATTTCTGGAATTTTTTTAATTTCAAAAATGTCTTCTTCAGTTATCTTCGGTGCTTCTACCATTCCCATACCGAAAGGATCGTTTATATCTGCACTATAATGAATCGGAACCGTTTGATTACCTGCCCCAACAAACTGCGATTTCAATGCAGCTTCCCCGCCTTGCCCAATTGCAACGACAGTAATAATCGAACCTACCCCGATAATAATACCGAGCATCGTAAGAGCTGAACGTAGTTTATGAGCTAAAATAGAAGAGAGGGCAATTTTTATACTATCTAGTAAACTCATACCGCACACCTTCTATCTTCTGTAACTTTCCCGTCTCGCAGTACAATGCGGCGGGAAGAATACGCTGCTACTTCCTCTTCATGCGTAACCATAACAATCGTCGTGCCTTCTGCATTAAGCTTCGTGAAAATATCCATAACTTGCTCACCAGACTTCGTATCAAGTGCACCAGTCGGTTCATCGGCCATAATGAACGTTGGGTTATTCGCAATCGCTCTTGCAATCGCTACACGCTGCTTCTGTCCACCTGATAACTCATTTGGTAAATGATGCACGCGATCCGCCAATCCAACTTTACCTAGCGCCTCCAAAGCACGCTTGCGACGCTCCGCTTTCTTCACGCCACCATATACGAGCGGAAGCTCAACATTTTCCACTGCGGAAAGACGAGGTAGTAAATTAAAATGTTGGAATACAAAGCCAATATATTCATTACGAATTAAAGCAAGCTTTGACTCGTCTGCTGTTAAGATATTCACGTCATTCAGCATATATTTGCCTTCTGTTGGACGATCTAAGCAACCAATAATATTCATAAGCGTCGACTTACCAGAACCAGACGGTCCCATAATCGAAACGAACTCACCACTCTGAATCGTTAAACTAATACCATGCAAAATCGGCACCGCCAATTTTCCTTGATAATACGTTTTAGCAATATTATTTAACGTAATCATTTCTCTTTCACTTCCATTCCGTCATACACATCGTCGGAAGGATTTTTAACCACCTTTTGCCCCACTGTTACGCCTTCTACAACCTCTGTCCAGTCTCCATCAGTAGAACCTTTTTTCACATTTTGTTTACGAAGCTTCCCTTTATCCTCAACATAAACAAATGCATCATCGCCTTTTTCTACAATGCTCTTACTTGGAACAGCAATCATCGTCTTATTCTCTAAGTTTACTTGCAGAGAAACGTGATAACCTGGAGATAAACCATCTTGACTATCAAGGCTAGCTTTATATGTATATTGGGACATATTTTGAGTTGCTTCACCCATGCCGCCAGCTTGCGCCATCTCTGCACTCGTAGGGAACTCACTTACCTCTGTAATCTTACCTGTCCACTTCTTCTTATTATTTGCTTTCGCCGTTACAGTGAATGTTTGATCCTTTTGAATTTGTGACTTCTGAAGCTCAGTTAACGTACCTTGCACTTGGAATGGATCTTTAGAAGCTACTTGTAAAAACGATTTTCCTTGACCACCTAACGCTTGAGATGAACTTTGCGCCGCATCTTTATCTAACTTTTGAACAACACCAGCGAAATTACTATAGATCGTAAGCTCTTTCTGCTTCTTACTTAACTCTTCTTTCTGCAACTTTCCTTTTTCTTTCTCAAGGTCAGTTGTCTTTTGAGCTATCTCTAATTCGTTTACTTGCTCGTCCATCGGATCTGTTACTTCTTTCCCAGCTCCGCTATCTTTCGCCTTCTTAATTTCTTTCTTGAGCGAATCAATCTTCTTCTTTCCTTGATCATAACGCATATCCGCCATCTTCTGATCAAGCTCAGCTTGCTTCATTTGAAGATTAATCTCTTCATTATCATAAGAGAATAACTTCGTGCCTTTTTCTACCTCTTGCCCTTCTTTTACCTCAATATCTTTCACTTTTCCTTTGGCCGGATCTGCATAAAAACTTTCAATATTACCAGGCTTCACCTGACCAGAAATTAACTTTGTATTATTCAGCTTACGCTCTGTCACTTTCTCAAAACTTACAGCATCAGACGTTGTTGATGCACCCTTCTTCTTACCTTGCATAACAAAAATATTAATTGCCGCTACAATAACAATTAGTGCAATAACCCCAATAATAATCCATTTCTTCTTCTTGTTTGGAGTACGAACCGTATTTGGTAACATATTCTCTCTCCCTTTATAAATTAATAGTTTAATAAATAACATAATTGTATAAAACTTTCTGAAAATAAACTGTATATTATTACAATCTTTTTACAAAGTTTTACACATCCATTTATATTGTAACAAAAATTCCAATGATTAGAAATATGACATTATATCTTTTAAGATAGATTTAAGGAAAGGAAAAAGAGCAATTTTAATTGAATGGAAGCCATTCTTTATTAACATATTTCTTACCAAAATGAATCATTAAAATCATTTTCCTAATTGCACCATCGCTATTTTGTCATATATATTTGACATTTCATCTATTCAATTATAAAATGTCACATATAAATGACATTTCGGTACACGAGGTCTACAACCATCAATGGGAGGGTTATATTTGAATAACGTTAAACAATATCGAAAATCTGAAGGGCTATCGCAACTAGAGTTAGCTAAAAAAGTTAACGTGGCGAGACAGACAATAAATTTAATTGAAAACAATAAATATAATCCCTCTTTAGCCTTATGTATCGAATTAGCAAAAGCACTAAAAACAGATTTAAATAGTCTATTTTGGGAGGGAGATTAAATGATGAAAATTGAATGGAAAGAAAGAGTTTATAATAGTTTTGTTGGAACACTAAGTGAGAGAGATGAATACCAAAAACAAGAAATCAATAAAGAGTTATCTGTAGCTGGAATTGGTTTGTGGTGGTTAAATATGTTGGTAATGCTTATTATGTTACTTGTTGATACTATGAATCACACAATATCTATAGGGACAATATTCATTTTTCTATCTAATATGATTTACGCTAATTACTTAGCCTTTAAATTCAAGAAAAAAGGTTTAAGTGATACTGAATGTGCAACAAAAGAAGAATATTTACAACACAAGAAAAAATTAAGAAAAGCTGGCTTAAAAGCAGGTGTGCTTTGGGGCTTTCAAATGTTTGTTTTTATGAATTATATCCTTCCCTATGTAGGTTCAGAAGAAATCTCTATTTCTTTATTTAAGGTTGTAATTTTCATCTGTGGCGGCGGATTTTTCGGTCTAACTATGTACGTAATTGGTTTATTAAATCTAAAAAAATTATATTAATTAACAAAAATCATTTATATATTAAACTGCAATTTTACATACTGTTTGTTTTTTCTAATATAAAAGCTATCCAATCACGCACAATTGGATAGCCTTTTCAAATAAAATATTATGCTACCTTAGAAGCTTTTCTCTCATGTCCCATTTGAACAATCAGTAAGAATATCGTTGCTAATATGCCGCCTGCTAACAGTAACATGAAGCAACCATCCCAGCCAGAACGATCAACAATAATACCAATTGCTGCGTTTGCTACGAAACTACCTCCAACATAACCGAACAGACCACACATACCAACTGTTGTACCTACTGCAAATTTCGGTACTAATTCCATTGCACTTAAACCGATTAAGAACTGTGGTACATAAATTAAACAACCAATTACAGAAACTGCAATACTTACAACAAGTATACTAGTTGCTTGCCAATATACAATTGTACCAACAACAACTCCAGCCATACTAATAACACATAATGGCATACGTTTTCCTTTGAATAATTTATCACTTAAAAAACCGACAATTAAAGAACTTGGAATCGCTGCTGCTTCAAATATTGAATATGCTGCATGTGCTTCTGTTTTCGTAAAACCTTTAACTGTGGTTAAGTAAATCGGTACCCAGTTAATAACACCGAAACGAATTAAATAAACAAATGCATTTGCAATACATAAGAACCAAACAAATTTATTTTTCACTACATATTTCATTAAAATTTCTTTTGGAGACATCTTGTTAGCATTATCTGCTTTTTCAAGATTTTCATAGTCATTACGATACTCATCAATGGGAGGAAGACCTTCAGATTCTGGCGTATCTTTCGCATTAATCCAAACAAGAACTGCAATTACCATTGCGATAATCGCTGGGAAAATAAATACGCCACCTTGCCAATGACTTTCACCGAAGATACCTACACCAATTCCAATGAATGGTGGAACAAGTAATCCACCGACGTTATGTGAAATATTCCAAAGACCTGTTTTCGTCCCACGTTCTTTCTTTGAAAACCATTTCGTCATTACAATACTACAAGGTGGTGCTCCCATACCTTGTACAATACCGTTTAGAACAAGTAATGTTAAAATCATCCCAAAGGAAGATGCATAACCGAAACAAATATTAACAAGCCCAGATAAAAATAAACCTACTGCAATAAATCGTTGAGCAAATGCCTTATCCGATAAATTACCCATAAAGAATTTACTAAGTCCGTAAACAACAGCCATTACTGCACCTAATAATCCAATTTGTGTAGTGCTAAATCCGAACTCGTCTACTAAATACGTAGTAGATAAATTAAAGTTACTACGAACTAAATAATAAGCAGCATATCCAACTGAAATCCCGATTAACACACGAATACGTAGTAATCGATATACACGGTCGATCATATCCGCTGGCAATCTTTCAATTGCAGGTGCTGGCTTGAGCCATTTAAACATATATTTTCGTCTCCTTTTCTCACTTCAGAGAGAGACGCTGTCTATTCCATATCTCGATTATTCCGCTATTTGATATATTTTGGTTCGTCCTTCTAACCGGCTGTCCTTCTATTTCTTTCTCATTCTTCGCAAACATCGTTGGTACGCCAAACGATACCTTTTCTAAAATATGCCCCGCTTCTTCTGATAAACAATAATCAATAAATAAATCCGCAATAATACCACTCGGTGCACGTTTTAGTTTAGAAATCGCATTAACAGATAACCCTGTTTGCTCAGGTTCGTTACTTAAAATCGGAAAGCCTTGTTTTTGAAGCATTCTCTGATCTCCCATAAAGTTGATGCCTATCATATATTCACCACTCGCAACAAGTTCTGCTGGGATGTAACCATTCACTGTTACTTCTCCAACTTGTTCTGCCAGATTCTTCACATATTCCTTCGCTTCCTCTTCACCTAATGTATCAATAAGTGATTGGAAAAACGTATATGCTGTACCTGAAACATTTGGATCGGGCATGATAATCTTTCCTTTATATACTGGATTCAATAAATCTTTCCATCTTAACGGATACGAGAGACCGAGCGGCGCTATTTCCTCGTTCCACCGCTCTTTATTAATCGCAATTGCCAGCTTCTCTACTTCATAACCGTACCAATAACCATCTTTATCTTTAACAGTTTTTGAAATACGATTTGCATGTTGACTTATCACAGGAATAGAAAGATTTTTTTGCTTCATCATTTGATGCGCATCTACTGTACCGCCAATAATAATATCCGCCTTCGGATTTCCAGCTTCTTCTTCCACTCTACGAAGAAGTTCTTCTGTTGAAAGACGAATAAATTCATACGTACATCCGCGCGGTTTACAAAATGATGAAAGTAACGCTTCACCAACTTCCTCACGAGCCGCTACATACGCAACAATATGACGATCATCCAAAATAGGGAGACCATTTTTACTATATTTAATAGAGGTTGTATCTCGAGAGCAACTAGACATCGCTCCTCCAATTACTAGCAAAAAGAAGAAAAAGGCTATCTTTCTCATGACGCATTCTCCTTTACGAATAACTCTGCTAGAGAGCCTTTCATATACATGACATTACCGTTATTATCACCGAGATATTGCACCACAAAGTACGATGGATACACAGAAATCGTAAGAATATCTTCACGATCATTCTTTACACGCTTACCTGTTTTATAAGCTGTAATATAAGCAATCGGTTCATTCTGCGATTGTAATAACTTCTGAATTTCTCCGTAATCTGTAATTTGCTTTGCGTATCGAATAGAATCAAGTATGTGCGTAAGATTGATAGTACGTACCACATCGCCTTGACGTACTACGACATCCTTTGCTGAAGCAAAGAAATCACTAATACGCTCTGGTGTGTAATACAGGCTTAATAAATACGTTTGAAGTGCTGAAATCATCGGATCCATGCCATTCTTTCCGTATACATTTTCCCCATACTGGAACAAGTCACCTACTGCAAAAGTACGCTTATGTCCATTCAAGTACGTTACTTCTCCAGTAAATACTTGTTCTTTGCTCTTAACGTCACCTGGCTCTATTCGAATTCGGTCAAAGAATGAAACAATCGTATGCAAACGAACTTCATCCGTTACAACAATTTCTCCCCACTTTTCATGTCTTACTTTCACTTCAATTGGAAGAGATTCATTCACCCTTTGTAAAACGGCTTGTTTATCATTTACAATGTTGATTCGATTATATATTTGCTTCTCCATAACATAAAACAAAACAAGAGAAACAATCATACAAATGACAAACATAAGAATTTGAAATGATAGCCTTTTCATTTCTGCCTACCTCCAAGATAAAAAAACGTTGTTTCGAAAATACCGCATAATTGTTTCATAAATGTATCATTTAACCGCTTTCAAGTTTTTTATGTCTTCCATTCTTCTCGGAAGCAAAAATGTAATGAATATTGTAGTACCTATTTCTTCACTACTCTCAATACGCATGCTTCCGCCCTGCTTATTCATAATCTCCTGACAAATATACAAACCATAACCATTCCCGTAACTAGAAGGAAGTGCTTTTCCTTTCGGAGACTCATTCCACTCTGCAAGCACCACTTCATCTATACCGATCCCATCATCATGAACAAAAACCTTCGCCTCATACTCATTCACAATTACATTCATACGAATGTGCGAAGCATCACTATACTTAATTGCATTATCAAGCACATTTAAGAAAATTTGCTTCGTCTTATCAAAATCCGCAACAACATGTACATCCGTTAACTCATTTATCACTTCAATTTCAAATTGATTTAGGCGAGGCTTCACAATTGAAACAGCTTCTTCTGCCAATTCCTTTATATTCACAACTGTAGGAGACACTTCAAACGTACTCTTCCCATATTTCGAAGACTTAAGCAGTTCCTCTACAAGTGATAATAAACGCTCACTTTCCACAGATACATAATGAAGACTTTCCTGTACATCTTCTTTCGATTGTAACTTCGGAATTAAATCAACATAACCGATAATTGCCGTTAGCGGTGTTTTTAGCTCATGCGTAATGCGGTCTAGGAAATCTTTCTGCTTCTCTTTCTCCTCCTGCAATTGCTTAATATGCAGCTCAATTCCATCGGCCATCGCGTTAAAAGATGCTGAAAGCTGAGCGATTTCCACGTACTCATTTAACTCAATCTTACTCTTATAATCACCATTCGCGAGCCTCTGTGCCATTTGTCTCAACTGATCAATTGGTTTATGAAGAGACTTCGCCAAACGAATCGCAAAGAAAATACCAGTAGCTACTAAACAAAGAGACGTCATTAAGAACGTCCAGCTCACATTTGTTAAAACTTCCTTCTCACCCGTTAACTCATTTATAAAACGAATACTTCCAATGACATCGTTTCCATAATATACTGGGCTTGAAAACAAAAGAATGGGAGCGGGATCCCCCTCCTCAAAGACATAAGACTTCTTTCCCTTCAAGGAACTCTCAATGTCGATGTTACGGTGAAGCAATGCTCCTTTTTGTGTATCTGCAACAACATCGCCATTCTTCCCAATCATCTGTACACGGACATCCATACGCTTCGCTAAATACGACGCAATTAAAAGTGAATTAGGACCAAGCGTATCCACTTCTGCTTCCTTCTCTAAATAATTCATCGTATAAATTTGTGCTTCTACACTTAATTTTTCTAAAGAATCTGCTGCGTTATGATACATATTCTTTTCTAACGTAATATAAACAACTGCATATAAAAGAACAAAAATCGGAATTAACAGCCCAACTATTCCAAACACCATATTTCGCTTTAAAGACATACCATCACCACTTAACAATCCAGTTTATAGCCAACGCCATAAATTGTCTTAATATATTCTCCGCTCGTCCCAAGCTTCTTTCGAAGTCTCTGCACCATAATATCAACTGCTCTCGTATTTCCGATATACTCAAATCCCCATACTTTCTCAAGCAACTCATCCCTCATAAACACACGCTGCGGATTTGAAACAAACAACTGACATAAATTAAACTCTCGGTACGTTAACTGAATCTCTTGTCCACTCACATGTACCTTTCTTTCCTTAGGACAAATCACTATCTCTCCGGCCTCAATTACTTCATGACTTACAGCCGCCTCCGTCTTCTTTACACGCCGCGCCATATTCTTAACCCGAAGAATAAGCTCCGCATAATTAAACGGCTTCGTCACATAATCATCAGCACCAAGCTGCAATCCAAGCAACTTATCATTCATCTGACTCTTTGCCGTTAACATAAGCACCGGAATATCCCTATCCCTCTCACGGAACAAACGAAGCAACTCATACCCATCCGTATCCGGAAGCATAACATCCAAAATCAATACATCCGGCCCTTCATTCCATCGCTCCAAAGCTTCTCTCCCATCAGCCGCTGCCAATACTTCATAACCTTCCATCTCCAACTGCATCCGAATCAAATTGCGAATACTCGATTCATCATCAACCACAAGTATTTTCATTATTTTCCTCCTTCCATCATGTATTATAGTACAGTTTAGTATAGCAAAAATCGTACAAAAAAAGAGAGGGTATTGTCGAACATATTTTGTCGACGATACCCTCTTCCCTTTTATTATTTAGCTACAAAATAATCCGTTACATATTGTGCCCAAACTTCATGACCTTTAGCAGTTGGGAAACCAAACTCTTCTTTTAAATATGGTAGGATAGCCTTTGTCGATGCATCTGGCCATGCTCCCCAATGATCAATATATGTATAATTATTTTGCGTCGCAAATTGTTTTAACGCTTCAATCGCTTTCGGATAATTTTTCGCACCATAAACTGGATTTGATGGTTGAATCATAACTGTAGCACCCTTTGCACTAGTAGAAAGTGCTTGAACGAACTTCTGTGTATTTGCGACAGAGTTCCCATTACCAGTTTTACCGTTATCAGTAATAAATGGTGGCTCAAATAAAATCACATCTGGATTCTCTTTCGCAATCTCTTTATCACGCTTATTTGCGATTAACTCTTCTGTGCTTTCACCCTTATATTCCTTTACAGTCACATTCCATAAACCTTTACCGTAAGCAGTTTCTAAATTAGTCGTTAACTTAGCTGCCCAAGCACCTTTTTCAGATGAAGAAGCTTCATCACCAACAATAACAAGATTTACTGCCTTTTTATCTGCTGCAGCTTTCTTTAACTTCTCTTTCACTGCATCTGGCAAGTTCTTCGCATATGCTTCGTTAAAAGATGACTTCGCATCTTGTTTTTTCTCTTCTTTCTTCTCTTCTTTCTTTGCTCCGCTATCTTTCACTTCAGCCTTTGTTTTCGTTACTTCACTCGTTTGTCCTGTTGCATTCGCAATCTTCTTATTCCAGTACAGTTTACCACTCACAACCGAAGCAACAAACAATACAAAAATAACAAGGACAAGTACTGCTTTCTTATTCATCGATTCACCTCATCTATTAATCTCACAATATATAATACTAATATAAATCCATGCAAAAATAAACCCAACTCCTTCCAAAGGAGTTGGGTTATTACATACTACTTAGTCACTTCAAGATGCGCTCTTAACTTATTCGTTAAATCTTGTTTTGCTGCATCTGGAACATAGTAGTACCAAATACCATCAGCGGCTTTGTGCCCGTCACCTGGAATTTGGATATCCTCACTATTTTTCAAGCAATCTTTATAGTTTTTTTGCATATCAAACATTTGATCCTGCGTTAAGTTTGTCTTCACATTCTTTTGAATTGCTGTTAACACATCACCATAACTTGATAAAGAAGAGAAACTTGCGCCTTTCTTAATAACAGCTTGCATTACTTGGCGTTGACGCATTTGACGACCGAAGTCACCACGCGGGTCTTCTTTACGCATACGTGTGAATGCTAGAGCTTGATCACCTGTTAAATGCACATTACCTTTAGCAAAGTGGTGACCATTTTGTGTAAACTCTAAATCATTATTTACATCTACTCCACCTACCGCATCAACAATATCTTTAAATCCTTCCATATTTACTTCAATATAATAATTAATAGGAATATTTAAGAA
Organism: Bacillus sp. L_1B0_5; assembly: GCF_000836715.1. Lineage (NCBI taxonomy): Bacteria > Bacillati > Bacillota > Bacilli > Caryophanales > Bacillaceae > Bacillus > Bacillus sp. L_1B0_5. The sequence continues at coordinate 177,727 of NZ_JXIS01000025.1, forward strand.
TTTTTCTACTGTGGCTACAGACATATCTACACCACCAAATGCGTAAGCATGGTTGATTTTATCACTTTTTCCTTTTCCAACAATCTCTGTATATGTATCACGAGGGATACTTACTGTTTTCATTGAATTATTTTTAGGGTTTAATGTGATGATCATTAAAGAATCTGAACGTCCTTTGTCTTCACCACGTTCATCTGCACCTAGTAATAGGATTGAAACAGGCTCAGATTTGTTAATTTTTTCTTCTTGTTTATTATCTTGATCGCGTTTTAATGGTTTATGAACTTCATCTAATGTTTTTGAAACAGAAGAATATATATTATAAGCATAAACTCCTCCACCTATAATTAATACTCCTATGATTCCTAATACCCAAAATAGAACTTTCTTTTTCATTGCTATAGACCTCTTCTTTCCATTATTCCGAACTATTTTTCAGATAATACAAATACTAATTTAGTCTACTATACTAGGATTAATATTCTCTAATTAATATATCATTTATTACAAACTAGGCTTTTAATTATTTGATTTTATAATAATCTACATACCAATTAGCAAATTCTTGTAAACCTTTTTCAATAGATGTTTCAGGTTTAAATTCAACAGCCTTCTGCAATAAATCCGTTGATGCGTAAGTAGCGGGTACATCTCCTGGCTTAATAGGTTCAAACTCCTTTTTAAACTCTACTACTCTTCCTAAGGAGTTACTCAGCGCTTTCTCTAATGCTTTAATAAATACCATTAACTTTTCAGGATTATTATTACCAATATTAAATACCTTATGCTTTACATCTTCTATAGGAGGATTATCCAGAAGACGTTGGATCCCTTCAACAATATCATCTATATAGGTAAAATCACGATATAAGTCATTTTCAAAATCTCCATTATTAAAAATTTTAATCGATTCACCAGCAAAATACTTATCAGTAAATCCAAAGTAAGCCATATCTGGACGTCCCATTGGGCCATACACCGTAAAGAAGCGAAGTCCAGTAGCAGGAATTTTGTACAAGTGACTATACGTATGTGCCATTAACTCATTTGATTTCTTAGTAGATGCATAAAGTGATACTGGATTGTCTACAAAATCTGTTTCCTCAAATGGCACCTTTTTATTGGCACCGTAAACAGAACTAGATGACGCATATACAAGATGATCTACTGGATAATGTCTACAAGCTTCTAGGATATTATAGAAGCCTATAATATTACTTTGAATGTATACATCTGGATTTTCAATTGAATATCTCACACCAGCTTGTGCAGCTAAATTCACAATAATATTAGGTTTGTTCTCTTCAAAAATCTGAGTAATCATATCTTTATTAGAAATATCACCTTTGATAAAAGTAAATTTTGCATACGGCTTTAATTGCTCTAAACGAGCATATTTAAGATTTACATCATAATAATCGTTTATATTATCAACACCTATTACTCGGCAACCTTGTTCTAATAATCTTTTAGATAAGAAGTATCCCACAAAACCAGCTGCTCCAGTAATAAGATATGTTTTACTATTATTTAGAGATTTGTAATTCAATGTTAGTCAGCTCCTTCATACGGTCTCTACTTGTTGATTTTCTACCAATGGAATGATACTCTATACTCGCTTCTTGCATAGCCTGAACATCATATATGTTTCTTCCATCATAAATTAAAGGTGTTCTCATTAACTTTTTATACATCTCTGGAGTCAGTGCCTTCACTTCTCCCCACTCTGTGAAGATAAAGCAAACATTCGCATCTTCTAAAGCCTGTTCAATATCTGTAACGTATGTGATATTTCCATTTTTATTTCTTCCCTCTGGATACACTTTCGCAAAATTATTTGCACCGACTGGATCAAATGCATAAATATTAGCACCTTGCTCTAATAATAGAGGAATATTTTCAAGGGATGCAGCTTCCCTTAAGTCATCTGTACCCGGTTTGAATGTCAATCCTAGCACCGCTACTTTAAGACCGCTGAAAGTAATTAACCTTTGACTCGCCTTTTTGTATAATAAAGTCTTTTGATCCTTATTTACATCGATAGCCGCTTTTACCGTTTTTAATTCATAACCATTTTGTCTCGCTAAATACTCTAATGCTTTAGTATCTTTTGGGAAGCAAGATCCACCAAATCCAATACCTGCATTTAAGAATTTACTTCCAATACGCTCATCAAAGCTCATACCTTTTGCAACATCTTGAATATCTGCTCCGACCAATTCACAAAGGTTTGCAATATCATTCATATAAGAGATTTTAAGAGCGAGGAAATCATTAGATGCATATTTAATCATTTCAGCTGATCTTCTATTTACTGAAACAATAGGTAAATGAAATGGTTTATAAAGATTCATTAATACTTCTTCTGCCCATTTACTTTCTGTACCAATAACAATTCTTTCTGCATATAACGTGTCATGAACAGCAGAACCTTGTGCTAAAAACTCTGGGTTGGATGCAACTTCTACTTTCACATCATTAACTAAAAAGTCCTGAATAAACTGCTCAACTTTATCATTTGTTCCAATTGGAACTGTTGATTTCACAACAACAAGACAATCTTTTTCTACACTTTCAGCAATTTGTTTAGCAACAGTTGCAATATATGAAAGATTTGCAGAACCATCAACTTGTTCTGGAGTCCCGACTCCAATAAAGATAGCATCTGCATCTTTATATGCTGACTTGTAATCTGTTGTATAATTAATTCTGCCAGCAGCATAATTTTTTTTCATTAACTCCTCTAAATCAGCTTCATAAATTGGTGAAACACCAGATTTCATTAATTCAACCTTTTCTGCATCAATATCAACACAAGTTACTTGGTGCCCAACCTCAGCAAAACATACACCTGCTACTAGACCAACATATCCTGTTCCTGCTACTGCTATTTTATACATGGATAAACCTTCCTCTTCGATTTTCTATATTACCATCGCTTAACTATAGATAATAAAAACTATTCTTGTCCATTGGATAAAACCAGCCTAACTACAATCAAATTCAATTCTTTTGTCTTCTCAACTTTTTTAACGGGACAAGAATTAACTCTTTCTCATATTTATTCAAACCTAAAGCCCACATCACTAAAATGTAAGTAACTACATACAACATTAATTTAATTAAAAATGATAATATCTGCGAGTTAAAATTAATTTCATTTATAAATATTCCCAAAATACACGTAATGACTAACGGAATGCTTATTTTTATCATTTCTTTCCAAAATTTGATTATATTTAACTTTACTTTCTTATAATAATATATATTCATTATCAACCCATTTCCTATAAGATACGACGTACTTGTCGCCACAGCTGTCCCAATTCCTCCATAATAAATTGCTAAAGGAATTGAAAACACTATATTTAATAACGACATTACAAAAAATACAGATGCCCTAAATGAGTAGAGATTTTTTGCTTGAAGTATAGTTAATCCAATATTTTGAATCAAATCTATTGTAAAAGGAACCATGATTATTAGTGTAATATAATACGCCTCACTAAAACTATCACCTACCCAAATATCAATAAATTCTTTTCCAAACATAATAAAGCCAGTTAATACTGCCCCTAAGATGATATACTGCAACCTTCCTAATTTTATAAAAATATCTGTCAACTCATCATTAGAAACATTTTCCGTAACTTTTTTAGTTATGCTGGGTAGAAAAACTCCCGACATCGCAGTTGATAAGGTCATATAATTCATTATTATTTGTGAGCCAATAGAATAAACAGCTACTGAAGATGTACCCACAATTATTCCTAATATGACCTGATCAGATCTCCAAAAAATTTGGTCCATTAAAGCCGTAATAAATATAAAGAAAGAATACCGGAACATTTCTTTTAACAATGGAATATCCCAATAATGAAGTTTTATTTTCACCTCAAGTTTTTTTAATGAATAATATATTTTCAACGCTATTCCCAAAACATTAATAAGCGCTTGAATTATCACAACAATTAAAGCACTAGCTTCAATAGAAAACACAGCAAAGACAATAATAGGACGCATAATGGTTTGTATAATAGATAAACCTTTTAAAAACATAAATTGCTCATTAGCAGTAATAATCGAATTAAATACCGATGTTGATATTGTTATTACAGTTGTTATTAAAATTATGATATAAATCTTTTCCGCGGAAGCAATTTCAGAAGGTGTTAAGGCATTATCGAAAATTTTATCCAAATAAAAGTACAAAACAATTCCAACAACAACCAGAATCATTGTTAATAGAATATAAATAACTGTAGATATAGCAAGCACATTCTCTTTAGCTTTTTCATCCTTTAAAGCGATATACTTCGAATAATATCTTGTTACAGTATTAGATAACCCAAAATCAAATAAACCTAAATACACTAAAAAAGAACCCATTAATTGGTATAAACCATACTCGCCTTTCCCTAAAAAATAGAGTAAAATTGGGATATATATAAAACCTACTAATGCGTTCGTCCCAGTTAGTGCATACGATAATAATACTCCTGCTTTTCTTTGATTAATTTTCAAAATACATTACCTCTACTTTAAGTATTATTATAATTGATATAAAGAATAGTACTTATGATCACTCCCTATTTTTTATCAAAGTATGAACGTAAAACAAATATACACGATGATAATATGACAGAAAAATAAATCAATATTCACACTTGTATATTTTAGATTACCTTATTATCTTATAAAAATGAATTTAGTTCTTCCCAAAAGTCTCTCCTAGAAAATAATTAAAAAATATTTCTTAAAAGGCAACTTAATCCCTTACATAACAAATCTCTATACTTTTAAATAACAATAATCAGACTATAAATTTTCTACCTAACTAACCCCATTAATAAACGCTCAAAACCTTCAAATGCATTTATTTCTCAGCGACATGATTTCTCTCGAAATTCATAAAAATAAATACAATTAAAGAGAAAGACGTCGCATCCTATACAACGTCCCTCTTCATTCATACATAAAAAATATTCACTTTTATAAATTTTTTATGTTTTAATTTTGATTTGAACAAATTTATTTTTGGTAGATATTAAAATAAAATACAATATATAATAGAAATTTGCACTATATATAAATGCATCTATTGAGCTAATTAATACTAGTATTATAATGAATATATATCCCTCTTTATTACTATTTAAAAAAGACCAAATAATATATATTAAATAGGTCGTCAATCCAATAATTCCAAAATTAATTAACACCAAAATAAACGCGTTACTATAATTCGTTAAATTATATCCTTTAAAATAGTTTGAAAGTTGACCAAATCCCACACCAATTATTTGATTAAATGTTGGTAAAAGGTCAAAATAGCCAATATACCCTACGAATCTTATTTGACTCCTATCATTAATATTCATTGATTTATTCACATTAAATTCTAATAACCAATCTAAATTTAAATATTTAACACATATAATGGCTATTATGAGTAGTGCAGTGATTAAAAAGAAAATCATCTTCAATCGCTTATTCCAAACACCATATATAAAAAGAATAATTAAACCACCGGCAATACCAAGGGTAGAAGTAGAAAGTACTAATGCACTAATACATAGAATTGCAATTATATATTTCTTATTAGCCAACATACATCCTAAAATAGGAAGTATATAAATTGCAAAATATGATGGTTCTGAAAAAAAGGAATTTGGTCTCATATATGAAGTAGACCACTTCCCTTCTGCAACCAGGTCCTTAAACAACATACCATTATGTGGAATATTCCCAATGGAAATTAGGAATAATTGGTAGAACAAAAATACCGATACAACTATTGACATAGTGGTTAAAACTTTGATAAATATTTTTTTTTCATAGAATGGAACAAGCTGCATAATTAATAGACTGTTAATTATCGCCATTGCTATATTCCAAATAATCATCTCTGTCCCAGTTACTTCAACTAATTGAAAATAAGCTATTATAGACAGTAATGAATGAGTTCCTAATAAAATTATAAAAGGAATATTAACAACTATTCTACCACCTATAATTAAACAAAAAGTGGCACCAATTAAAAGAATAATTGTTCCAATTGAAATTGGCCCAGCTACTTCATAAGGTGAGAATATAGGAAAAAGACAGACAGTAATAGCTGAGATATAACTTATAAGTTTTCCTAAAGAGTAATGTTGATTTGTCATTTAATCAGCCCTTATTTTTTCTATAAAATGTATAAAAAAACCAAAGAAAATAAGCATTTGTATGTTTTAATAAAAATACTTTAAAACTGGTTTTCCTATTTACTCCAATATTACTATAGAGATTTAGTACATTTTTTGTATGATTATTTTCTTTTACTTCCCTTAATCTTGTTAACTTTATTGAGAATGCTTCTTCTGACATAACTATATTAGTAACTGAACTTAAAATGTTTTGAAGATAATATTTCATAAGAAATTCTTTCAATTTGTCAAATAGTCCAGCTGATTCTAATAATACTTGTATTCTCTGATTTAATAATAAGATTTCCCTAAATCGGTTAGCATTATAACACCTTGTAGCAGAACCTGCCCTTTCTTCTACCTTATAGAATTCTTTAGATAAAACTCCGATTTTTTCATTTGTTAACAGCAGTGATTTAATTGTAAATAAAAAATCTTCACCGTAGGGCATATCTGTATCAAAAATAACATCGTTTTCCTTAATCAACTTTAAAGAAAATAATATTCCACACGCTGTTCTAGGCATTTCTCCATCAATCATATTTTCAATACACTTCTCTGATGTTTCATAATGAACTGTTTCAATTCTCTTTACTTTTTGTTGATTACTTAAGTTACAAAAAATTAGATTACTCCGTTCTTCTTCAGCCATTCGATACATCTCTTCAAGCATAGTTTCTTCTATATAATCATCACCATCAACAAAAGTTACATATTCTCCAGTGGCAATATTTATCCCTTGATTCCGTGCTGCACTAACCCCTAAATTTTTTTGATTTACACATATAACCCTACTATCTAAATCCCTATAGCTATCCACTATCTCTAAAGATCTATCGGTTGAACCATCATTTACTACTATTACTTCAATTTCTTTAAGTGTCTGATTACATATAGATTCTATGCATCGCCCTACATAATTTTCAACATTATAAACTGGAATTATTATACTAATCTTTACATTACTACTCATCAATTTGACATCGCTTCTACTTTTGATAACAAATCTTTCACAATAAAGGCAGGGGAAAGCTCATCTACTACTCTCATCATTTCTTTAGGGTAATCATTATTTCTAATTTTATTTATTGCTTTAATAATATCTTCTTTATTATTTTCACAGAAAACATATCTATTGTATTTAGAATAAAACTCCTTTATTTTTGCTGAATCCCCGTCTAATATAAATAATATTGGCTTTGTCGTACCTGAATAATAGTATACTTTTGCAGGAATCTGAGTACCAGTTAAATTACAAAGATGTACAAATACATCAGTATTTTTCTCAATTTCATTAAGCTCTTTAATTGGTATCCTACTGCCTATATTAATTTTATTAATGGATTTCGCAGGATTATCTGAATTTCCACGAACCACCATATTTACTCCTGTCTCTAATGCTGCATCATACAAAGGATCTAAATTTCTCACCTCTGAGTGATAATCTCCAAAATATCCAAAGGTCATTTTATTCCTTTCTATATTATTAGATAAGTGATTATCAATAGAGAAATATGGTATTAAGATATAATCAATTTTATTTTTTTGTTGAGGAAATAGTTCCTTTTGCTTCTCCGCAGTGAAGGGAGATACATATATAATTTTATCTGCAGAGCTTATTAAATTTTCCTCTTCTTTATATAATCTATGATTTAATAAATTTCTTTTTCTTGTTATATCAAGGTACATTGGATCTCCCCACAGTTGCACCCATTTCCCATATCTAACTTTCTCTTTTTCAATTAAATATTTAGCGAACAAATGAGAATGTTTCGGATCCGAAGATGAAATTATTAGATCATAATACTCTTCATCAGAAAAACGCTCAACGTTGTTTACCCAAGCTTTTTGAGTTCCGTATATAGAGAAATTATTATATATTTTTCTTAATAAATTTTTTACACTTTTAAATTTATGATTCTTAGCTTTTTTATTACTCAACGCATCAAAAGTTGGACTAATACTGTACTCTTCAATCTCTACTTCCTTAGGTAACTCAAAACCATTATCTTGAGCTATATGATTCTCGGGTAATTTAGAAGTAATCACCTTAACATAATTACCTAATTCTACTAATCCTTGTATATAGGCTACATTCATCATGGTAACCGATGAATTTGATTTAATAGCTTGGCCAGCTATAAATAATATTTTCATTTAATTAAACCTCACTTAGAAAAATCTTATATATTGTTACTGCACTGAAATAACATATTTACTTCCTTTATTTATCCTGCACAAGCAGAAAGCTATGATACAATTTTCACATTAAAACATACTTCAATGTAAAAATTGTATCTAACCGTTAACTATTAATAAGTAATCTAAATTAATTATAAGCAATGAATACATAATCATTTGATATTCTCAATGTTATATTCAATTTTTGTTCGATATATAGTCCCTATTATAGTTGGGAAAAAAAGTAACTTACTAACTATAAATTTTTTAAAATCAAAAAAACATATACAGACTATTAAAGACATAATTTGAAAAAAAATGCACACTAAAACAAGGTGAGCATTTAATAACGAAAGGATCATAAATATAACCGAGAAAAAATCAAACGTAATCGGTACTAAAACTTGAGCTATTGGTTTATGCCCATACGTGTACTTTAAGTTACCTTCTTCTATGCTAGATTGTATAGCCTGTCCTAGTCCAAATCCCCTTTTTGAGAATAATATTGATTTTAGCTTTCCTATTTTCCCCACTGGTTTATCGAAATGATCAATCATTTTTTCCGGAACCTCATAAATTTTATATCCCTTACTCTTTAATCTTACATATAATTCTGGTTCCTCAAATGCATTAATATAATTTCTATATCCACCAACTTCGTCAAAAGCATCTTTTTTTATTAATAATGCTCCTCCAAAGTGCTGCGCTACCTTTAATGTTTTTATGTTATATTTATTCTTTATTACTTGGCTGGTTTTCAATTTTTCATTTAAAATAAGGTCATCCCTTATGCCAATTAAACCTGCACATGCTTTTTCATTAAGTTCCTTTAGACCTGTTTCTAAAAAATCCTTATAGAGTTTCATATCCCCATCTAAAAATAACAAATACTTCCCTACAGCTCTTTTACTTCCTATATTTCTGCCTAATGCTGCGTTATATATAGTCGATTCAGATATTTTTATGATCTTTAAATTATTTATTTCCAAGTCACTCGCTATTTTTATAGTACAATCACTTGATTTTGAATCAACTAAGATTATTTCATTTGAATAATTTAACTCACTAAATACACCTGCTATAGATTTTAAACATCTTTCTATATTTTTCTCTTCATTTTTTGCAATTACTATAACAGAAAATACAGGACTTAATTTTTCTGACTGTTCTATCATAAATATAAAAGCTCCTCAAAAATAGTATCTTTTTATAATATAGTCTTAATTTTTTGTAATTCATTAAAATATGCATCTATTACTATTTGCCTGTCAAATTCCTTTTCTACTTTCTTTCTTCCTTCCAATCCCATTTTCTTTTTCTTTTCATAATCCAGCGCTATAAATTTTTCTATCTTTTCAATAAGATCTTGACTATCTTGTTGCTTCACAACATAACCATTTATTTCATCATCGACTATTTCACGACATCCACTTCTATTAGTAGTAATAATAGGTCTACCAGAAGCAGCACTCTCAAGTAAAACGTTTGACATTCCCTCAGGGTAATATGTAGGATGAATTGTACAATGTGAAATTTCATGAAATTTCCTAATATCATTTTGCATCCCATGATACTGAATAATACCTCTACCTTGTAATTCTTTCAATTTGCTATCATAAGCGTCTTCACAAAAACCTAATATATGAAAAACTGTTTTAGGATACTTCCCTCTAATATATTCAGCTGCATCTAAATATTGATCAATACCTTTTTCCTTCATTACTCTTGCAATAAATACAAAATTAATCAGATTGTCTGACGGATAGTCTAATACAGAATAATAATCTAAATTAACACCAGATCCCGGTATTAACCTATACTCCCCATTAATCAATCCTTCATCCCTAAATAACTCTTTATTCTCTTCATTCTGAAAAAAAACACAATTAACTTTCTTCAAAGCAGTCCGATATAAAAATAAAGTGATTTTTTGTAATAATCCTCTATTTTCTACCGCAGTACCTAGCCCCGTAATATTAGACAAATAAGGAGTTTTACTTAATCTACACGCTAATCCACCATAAATATTAGGTTTTATTGTATATGTTAAAACTACTTGGGGTTTTATCTCTTTAATAATTTTTTTATAGCTCATTAATAATTTAAAATCAGTTATTGGATTAGTTCCTCTTCTACTAATTGGTGTATCAATAAATTTACATCCTAACTCCATAAGTTTTGGGACAAATTTACCATAAGGTAACGATATATATACTTCATTATCCTTCACCATCTGTGCTATAAGTTCTTTTCTAAATTTATATAGACCAACATCATTATTGGCAAGTATTAATATCTTTTTCATTTTATTCTCCCTAACACAATGTAATCTATGATAAGCTAAAATTATTTAAATTAAATATTTTGATTTATAATTATATCTATTGTTTCACTATCGCATCTAACTCATCTAAACTATATATCGAATGATTTTCTTTAATATTACTTAAATATTCTCTGTTTTCATAAACTCCATTGCGATATATCCTTACTGTTTGTATAGGATGAATATTACTAATATAAAAATCTTTTTCTGGGTTATCACCGATGTAAAGCATCTCATCAAATTTAGCATCCAATTTCTCTTTCATTATTTCAAATGCCTTACTATGTGGCTTCCAATATTGTCTGCCTAACTCATCAGTAACAATAATTTCATCAAAGTAATTAAATGCTTTTAATGCTTTTAATTTTTGTCGCTGTCCATTAGCATAACCATCTGTAATAATCCCTACATTTATTCCTTTTGACCTTAAGTTTTTTAAACACGGTAATACATCCTCAAAAAACTGTATTATTGGTGTATGATTACGATACTCTTCCACTAGCTCCATCATCTCATTTTGGGTATAACTAATCCCAAATGTATCAAACACTCTATTAAATACGTTTCTAGTGTTTTCATTGAATAAATCCATTAATAATTGATATAGTTTTTGTTCATCCTTTTGAAGCTTTTCACTTAGTAATTTTGAAATATGTTTATAACCGCTTTCGATATATCTTCTCTCGGAAATAAGGGTATCATCTAAATCAAATATAACTGCTTTAATCATTTTACTAGCTCCATATTTTCATCTAAACATATACTACTATCAAATCTAATAAATGTAAGATTTTCCCGATAATCTTCACTATAATTTAATTTCTCACCCATTAATAAGCGTAGAAGATTTCCGCATGAATCAGCACCACTTTGAATACTCATTGGAGCTCCCCCACCGAATCTTGGATTGATTTCAATGTACTCAATCCCCTTCTTTGTCTTCATAAGTTGGACAGTTATATGTCCAATTGGTTTGAGCGTCTTCATTAATTTAGTCACATCATTAATAATCTCTCTATCTTTCACGATTTTACCTTTTGAAATTTCACCACTACGTGTAGCCATCCTTAATCTTGGGACTACTGTAACTACATTCCCTTGAAAATCTAAAAATACATCAACCGTAAATTCTTCTCCTTCCATAAAATCTTGAATCAGAGGATCATTAATAAAGCTTTTATATGTCTTTAATTCAGCTAAATTGTTTACTTTAAATGTATTAACACTTGAACTTCCAGACTTAGGTTTGATAAATAAGGGAAACTGTATATTCTCCCCACTAATCAATTCCTCATCTGTATACATTTTTGGAATTCCAAAACCTTCTTCTTCTAAGAATCTTTGTGTATTAATTTTATCCCGACAAATTTTAATAACATTAGAATCAGATATCAATACCTTGGCTTGCGCTTTTTCCTCAATCAATTCCTTGTTTTCTGCAAGTAGCAATAAATCTGTATCAATCGTCGGAACAATTAACGAAATATTTTCTCGATTACAGATATCTATAATCGCTTTAATATAATTTGGTTCACTAATTCGTGGTAATTTACAAGTTCTATCTGCAAAATATAAGGCTGGTGCCGTATTAGAACAGTCACCTGCTACAACATTACCTTTAACATTTAAATCTTTTATTGCTTTTTGAAAATGTTGCACTAATTCTACACGTCTTCCCGCACTTAAAATTAAAATATTAATTTCTCTCATCATTTTCCCTCACTTTACTACCTTCAAAATATTCCATTGTAGCAGCTGTTTCTGAATTAATTCCTTCTCTTATAAAAACTTTTTTAATCGTTAAAATAATTATTTTCCAATCTGTAATGAAACTTACGTTCTCAACATACTCTACATCATAATTAAACTTTTCTTCCCAACTAATAGCATTCCGACCATTAACCTGGGCTAATCCTGATAATCCTGGTCGAACTTCATGACGTCTTTTTTGGTGCTCATTATATAAAGGTAAATATTGAACTAATAAAGGCCTTGGTCCTATAATTGACATATCACCTTTAAAAATGTTAAAAAGCCCTGGTAATTCATCAAGTGATGTCGAACGTAAAAATTTACCGAACTTAGTAAGCCTTACGCTATCAGGTAGTAACTCACCGTTTTCATTTTTTTCATCTGTCATTGTTCTAAATTTATACATTTTAAAAATAGTTCCATTTAATCCTGGTCTCTCTTGTTTAAATAATACCGGACTACCCAATCTTGTTTTCACAAGAAAAGCCACTATAAGGAATACTGGACTAAGCATTATAATAGCAATTAAAGACAGTATAAAATCCATCGGCCTTTTTATAAACCTACCATAGATGCCAATTTTAGAACTCCTCATTATGCTATCCACAACCCTTTAATAATTTTCACCACTTTTTCTAAATCTGCTTCTGTCATCTTCGTATCGCTTGGTAAACATATGCCATTCTCAAAAAGTTTTTCTGATACATCTGTACCAACAAAATCATATTTCTCAAAGAACGGCTGCATATGCATTGGCTTCCAAACCGGTCTAGATTCAATATTTTCTTTTTCAAGTGCTTCCATCACATCTATTGGACGGATCTTACCATTTAGCGTCATAGAGCTTAACCAATAGTTTGGTTCATTCCACTCATTACTAGGCATAAATTCAATTCCTTCAAGATTTTCTAATTCTCTCTTATAAAAATTGAATATGTCTCTTTTCTTCTGAACCCTTTGATCTAATACTCTAAGTTGCCCTCTTCCAATTCCAGCAACTACATTACTCATACGATAGTTAAAACCTAATTCACTATGTTGATAATGTCTTGCTTGGTCCCTGCTTTGAGTAGCCCAAAATCTTACTTTTGAAACTCTTTCTTCATCATTAGAAACGAGCATACCACCACCAGAAGTAGTAATAATTTTATTACCATTAAAAGAAAAGATACCATAATCTCCAAAACTACCCGTATGTTTACCTTTATAATAAGTACCCAAAGATTCAGCTGCATCTTCAATTAAAGTAACATCGTATTTTTTACAAAGCTCAATAATCTTATCCATATCTGCCGAAAGACCATAAAGATGAACTACTATAACTGCCTTTACATTTGGATACTTTGTAAAAGCCTCTTCTAATGCTTTAGGACACATATTCCAAGTTTCATAATCACTATCTATGAAAACAGGAGTAGCATTTTGATAAATAATAGGATTTGCTGTAGCTGAAAATGTAAGTGTTTGACAAAAAACAACATCACCTTCTCCTACTCCAGCTGCTTTTAATGCCATATGAATTGATGCTGTTCCAGAAGATAGTGCTGCCGCTGCGTTAGATCCTACTTTCATAGCTAATTCTCTTTCAAATCCATTTACATTTTCCCCAAGTGGTGCAATCCAATTTGTATCGAAAGCTTCCTTCACATAATGCATTTCATAACCTTCATCACTCATATGTGGTGATGAAAGAAATATTCTGTCTCCCATTTTTAAAACTTCCTTCCCTTGAATTAATTTTTAAGATTCACTTTATTATTTGCAATATCTAATAGTCGTTCTCTTATTTCTTCTTTACTAATTCCTTCAAAGTCATTCATAAACTGCCTTAAAATCCCTTGATCAATTAAAACAGCCTTTCCTATATGAATTTTAGGGAAAATTTGCTCTGGATGAATTTCACCTTCATTTAATAACTCTTCATACATTTTTTCACCTGGTCTTAATCCCGTAAATTCAATTCCGATTTCTTCAATAGAAAAACCTGAAAGGGTAATTAAATTTTTAGCTAAATCCACAATCTTTACTGGGGCCCCCATATCTAGCACGAACAATTCTCCGCCCCTAGCCAGTGTGCCCGCCTGAATAACTAATCTTGAAGCTTCTGGTATTGTCATAAAGTAACGAATCATATCAGGGTGAGTAACGGTTACCGGTCCACCCTTTTGAATTTGTTTCTTAAACAGAGGAATTACACTTCCCCTACTTCCAAGAACATTACCAAATCTAACCGCAACAAAACGTGTACCAGTACTAACCGATGCCATATGCTGCACAAGCATTTCTGCAAATCTTTTTGTAGCTCCCATTACATTTGTCGGATTTACAGCTTTATCTGTAGAAACCATTACAAACGTATTCACTTTAAATGTATCTGCCGCTTCAGCAACATTTTTTGTTCCGAAGATATTATTTTTCACAGCTTCTTCAGGGTTACGTTCCATTAAAGGAACATGCTTATGTGCCGCAGCATGATATACGATATATGGCTGATGCTTTTTCATTATTTCAAAGATCTTATGTCGATCTTGTACATCAGCAATTTCTGTTGTAATTTCAACTGTATCTTTATATGTAACTCTCATTTCCATTTCGATATTATAAATGCTGTTTTCACCATGTCCTAAAAGAACAATTTTAGCTGGTTTATATTTCATCACTTGACGACATATTTCTGATCCAATTGATCCACCAGCACCTGTTACTAAAATTGTTTTACCTGTAATCTTCTCTCCAATTCCTGCATCATCTAGCTTTATTGGTTCTCTACCTAATAAATCTTCCACTTGTACATCACGGAATTCATTAACAGAGAGTTTTCCATCTAAAAGATCTTCAAGCATCGGTACAATTTGTGTTTTCGCCTTCGTTTTTCTACACTTCTCAAAAATCTCGTTTATTTGACCTCTATTTAATGAAGGAATTGCGATAATAATATGTTCTATGTCATTATCTTCTACAATTTCTTGAATGTGATTTGTTGTGCCAACAACCGGCACATTATAAATCTCCAATTTTTGTTTATTTCTATCATCATCAACAAACGCAATTGGATATAAATCTGCTTCTTTATTATGCTGTAATTGACGGACTACCATTGTTCCTGCTGAACCAGCACCAATAATCAATGTTCGCTTTTTATCAGTAGCTTTAGCAATATACGTATCACGGAACATACGCCATACAAAGCGAGAACCACCTATTAATAATAAATGTAACATCCATGCGATAGCCAAAATTCGAACATAAATATCATGATTTATAATTTGTTGAACAATTGCTGTTACGATAATAGAAAGTGTAATTGCTTTAAATATTTGCTTTAATTCTCCAATGCTTGCATATTCCCATGCCTTGTTATAAAGCTTATAAATAGCAGCAAAAATATGATGACTACACAATAATGTAATAGAACTAATAATTACTGTCGCAGGAATTTTACTTAATACATTTGGATGTATGAACCAATAACTTAAGTACACGGCAGTTAATACGATAAATGAATCTAATAAAATTAATAATGAGAGCCGTTTTCGATAACTCAATATATCTGTTCCCTTCTTTATATAATTCTTATCTTACTCATAATAAAAAAGGACATTCTCTTATGAATGTACCTTTTCTTTTTTTACAAGTTCTTTCATATATTCCATTAAATCAACTTTTAATTCTTCATTTTGAAGTGCTATTTCAATCGTCGTCTTAATAAATCCAAACTTCTCCCCAACATCGTAACGTGTACCTTCAAAGTCATAAGCAAATACACGTTGAACTTCATTTAATCGTTGAATTGCATCTGTCAATTGGATTTCTCCACCCGCACCTGTTTGCTGGTTTTCAAGGAACATAAAGATTTCTGGAGTTAATACGTAACGTCCCATAATCGCTAAATTAGATGGTGCTGTTCCTTGTGCTGGTTTTTCAACAAATTGACGTACTTGATAACGACGATTCTTTTGTTCAACTGGATCAATAATACCGTAACGATGTGTTTCGTTTTCTGGTACTGTTTGTACACCAATAACGGATGATTGTGTACCTTCATATTGATCCATTAATTGACGTAAACAAGGTGTTTCAGCTTGTACAATATCATCACCAAGTAATACTGCAAATGGTTCATTTCCAATAAACTTACGCGCACACCATACTGCGTGTCCTAAACCTTTTGGTTCTTTTTGTCTTATGTAATGAATATTAATTTTTGAAGAAGCTTGCACTTTTTCTAACATCTCATGCTTCCCTTTTTCTAGTAAGCTTTGCTCTAATTCAAAGGAATGATCAAAATGATCTTCAATGGCACGTTTACCTTTTCCAGTAACAATAATAATATCTTCAATTCCTGATTCTATCGCTTCTTCTACTATGTATTGAATTGTCGGTTTATCGACGATCGGTAACATTTCTTTCGGCATGGCCTTCGTCGCTGGTAAAAATCTTGTCCCCAGTCCCGCAGCTGGAATAATTGCTTTTCTTACTTTTTTCAAATCTAGTACCCCCAAACATATTATTATATCCATATGTAACAATAACAAAAACCCTACTTATAGGGTCGTCTTTACAACTCCATAAGTAGAGTTTCTAACATACATAAATTATGGGCATCTAACCCATCCTCACGTCATACTCCCGACGACAAGCGTCTAAGGTAGGTTCGAAATAAAAATTTCTACCCACAGCACGACCGAGTGCCCCCGTTGATAACGGTTAGGAGACATCACCAATTCTTTATTTAAAAAATACCGAACAATTTTTTACGTCGAATTTGTTCTGGATCTTCTTTATAAATTGCTTTACCGCTAATTAATAAGTACGGATTCTCTTTTAAATCACTCATAACACTCGTTCCAAATTCTTTCTCAATTAGTTCATAGCTTTCCGCTAAATGAAATCCTCTTGACATTGTATTATGTGCATCTGAAGCGACCATATGTGTTAAATTATGTTCTACAAGTTGAAATGAAAACTTTTTAATTTTTTTACCAAATTTCCCCAATAAACTACCTGCCGTTACTTGCGTTAATGCCCCTTTATTTACAAGGTTATATAACTTATCTGGCCGCTCGATTAACTCGGCATTACGTTCTGGATGAACTATAATTGGAATCATTCCCTTTACACGTAATTCGTATAATAATTGTTCAGCATAACGAGGTACGTGATTCGATGGAAATTCAATGAATATGTATTTATTTGTTTCGTTTAAGGTAACAATTTTACCAGCTTCATAGTCTTCTAATAAATCACCATATAACCTGACTTCTTGTCCCGGTAAAATAGTAAGTGGGATATTATGTTGTTGTAGTTCATCATTTAGTTGTTTTACGTGATGAATAATTGAGGTACGTTCATTTACATATTTACCATTTTGATGGTGCGGCGTTGCGACAATTGTATGTATTCCTTCTGCTACAGCTTTTTGCGCCATTGCTAAACTATCTGTTACTGTCTGCGCACCGTCATCGATACCAGGTAAAATGTGACAATGTAAATCTATCATTTGTTTCATCCTCCCTCTCTCCCATAAAGATCTTTTTTCCCTTGAATATGAGATATCGCTCATATTCAAGGGAAAAAAGGAGATATGTTTTTACCATATCTCACTTTAAAACTAGTTTGCACCGTAATAATAATATAAGCCGTTTTCACGTTCACGGTCGTTTAGAACGACACCTAACAATTTACCTTTTGCAGAATCCAATAATCCTTTTGCTTTTACTGCTGTTTCTTTCTCTGTTGATTCACTACGAACAACAAGAATAGAAGCATCACATATATTTGCCATAATTTGCGCATCTGTTACAGCTAAAATTGGCGGCATATCAAAAATAACTAGATCGTACATACTGTATGCTTGTCCAAGAAGCTCTTTCATTGATCTCGAACCTAACAATTCGGCCGGGTTTGGTGGGATTGGACCACAAGCTAAAAAATGTAGATTATCAACTAATGTTGTTTGCACACATTTTTCTAAACGTTCACTCTGTGTTAGTACGTTCGTGAGTCCAAAAATGTTATCTACTTGGAACATTTGATGCATTGCTGGTTTACGCATATCTGCATCGATTAATAATACCTTTTTTCCTTGTTGAGCAAAAACAACTGCCATATTCGCTGTCGTTGTCGTTTTTCCTTCACTTGGGTTTGCAGATGTGACCATTAATGAATGTAAATTCGTATCAACAGCTGCAAATTCAATATTCGTTCGAATATTACGATATTGTTCTGAAATTGGTGATTTCGGTTGTTGATGAGCAATTAATTGACGGCGTTGACGATGATTTTTTTTCTTTTTAAATAAATTAAGAGCCAATTGTTTGTCCCCTCACTTTTCTTGATGATGGAGCGTGTGATTTCACGTTCATTGTTTCTTCATCCATACGAGCTACAATCCCTAATACTGGTAAGCCAAGTAAGTTTTCTACATCTTCTTCTTTTTTCACCGTGTTATCTAAGTATTCTAGTAAGAATGCAAGACCAACTGACGCCATTAAACCAACAATGAAAGCAATTGCTACATTAAGCATAGGCGCTGGTTTAATCGGAGATTGATTTTCAGCTACTTCTGCTTTAGATATTACAGTGACGTTATCAACGTTCATAATTTTTGCAACTTCACCTTTAAATACATCTGCAGTTGCATTCGCAATATCACGAGCTATTTTAGGGTCTTTATCCTCAGCTGTTACAGCAATTACTTGTGACTCCTTTTCATTCGTAACATTAACTTTTTTTGTTAACTCTTGCGCTGTCATATTTAGATTTAATTTTTCATTCACTTGTTCTAAGATTACTGGACTTTTAATAATAACCTTATATGTATTCGTTAATTGAATATTCGTTTGAATTTCACCAGCTTGGAACATTGCCCCTTCTTGCTTCTTCTGATTAACAAGAATTTGCGTCGAAGATTGATAGATTGGTGTCATGAAGAAAAAGCTAATGATAGCACTTACAATAGCTGCACCAAATGCGATTACGAGGATCATTGCTAAACGTTTTTTTAAGATATGAAATAACTCTTTTAGATTAATTGTTTCTTCCATAGGTTCCTCCAACTTTCTAAAATTTACACATAGGAAAAATTATAACATATAAATCTTACATTTTTTATTTTTAATAATTCAGTTCTATATTTGTTCACAGGAAACAAGTTTAATCTTACAAAATAATCTTAAATATGACAACACATTCCAATCATTTCCCCAAAATTTTATCATATCATGCTTTTTACAATGTATAACTTGATAAATAATTTTCAGAAAACAAAAAAGCCAACAAAAATTTTGTTGGCTTTTTATATTTTAGTAATAACCATACTGCTCTTTTTCTTCTCTTTTATCGTTTAAAACGACTCCAAGTATTTTTCCAGATGCCTTATCTAGTATTTGTTTCGCTTTTACGATTTTATCTTTTTCCGTCTTTTCACTTCGTACAACGAGTACGATTCCATCACATTTATTCGCAAGTATTTGTGCATCTGTAACCGCAAGGACAGGTGGTGTGTCAATTAATATAATATCAAACATGTTATATGCTTCTAGCAACGCCTCGTCCATCGCCCGGCTCCCTAATAGTTCTGCTGGGTTTGGCGGGATTGGACCTGCTGCCATTAAGTATACGTTCTCTATATCTGTTTTTTGAATGCATTGCATAAGTTTTGCTTGTCCTGATAATAAGTTCGTTAACCCATTTGAACTATGAATGGCAAATAAGTTTTGTATCGTCGGCTTACGCAAGTCAGCTCCAATTAATAAAACTTTCTTTCCTTGTTGTCCGAAAACAACTGCTAAGTTTGCGATTGTTGTTGTTTTCCCATCACCTGGATCGGCTGAAGTAACAATAATAGAACGAACATGATTATCTACAGATGTAAACTCAATGTTTGTACGAATGTTACGGTATTGTTCTGTAATACGCGATTTAGGCTCTTTATGTGTAATTAATTGTCGTAATGGTTTTCTTTTCTTTCTCCCGAACATATTCATAATCTCCTTTTGTGAAATGCGACATTTCCCTTTTCTCTCTCTTATGCTCGATTTCATACGTCTAATTAATATTCTTGCTGATTTCCCCACATTTCATCATAATCAATAACATTCTACTTTGTCTTATTTAAGTACCTTAACAATATGACAATGACCTTATTTCTTTATTATCTTTATCACTTATCCTGTTTTCTAGATAAATAATAAAGTAAGTATATGGTAATTACCATCTATTTACAAGGTATTTTCTGATTAGTTTGTATATTATCGTTTCATCGTTATATAGCAGAAATTAAAAAAATCTCCTTGTCTTTTTACAAGGAGATTTTTTAGTACTATCTATTCTTTTTTACCCCGCATCAACGGGTAGTAAAACCCTTACCAAAAAATTCAGATAAATCAAAGAAGTTAGGTGAGGATTAACTGCCCATAAATGCCCGATTGGTTCAACTAATAATCAGCGGTGGATGGAAAACTCCCCCTCTGATTAAAGTTTCACTTTATCACCAATCGCAAATGTAATTTCTGCCTCACATGCAACTTCACCATCTACTGTTGCGATTGCTTTACCTTTTCCAATCGGGCCGCGTACGCGTGTCATTTCTACTTCTAGACGAAGCTGATCACCTGGGCGCACTTGTTTTTTGAAACGGCAATTGTCGATACCTGCAAAGAAAGCAAGTCTTCCGCGGTTTTCTTCTTTCTTTAATACTGCAACTGCTCCGACTTGTGCTAATGCTTCTACAATAAGTACACCAGGCATAACTGCATAGTCAGGGAAGTGTCCGTTAAAGAATTCTTCGTTTGCGGATACATTTTTAATCCCAACCGCTCTTTTGCCTTCATCTACTTCTAATATTTTATCAACAAGTAAAAATGGATAGCGGTGAGGAATGATTTCTTTAATTTGTTCTATATTTAGCATGTAACAATCGCCCCTTTTGTAATATTGGTCTTACCACTTGGACATATTGCTATTATCCCATTTTGTTTATTGTTTGTCATTACAAAGTAACATTTTATATTTAGCACAACTTCCTAAAAAAAAATGCACACACTCTATTCCATTAAAATAGTTGCACATTTTTGCAACTGACACGGAGGTGGAAAGGAGTGTATGCCCAAATTAGGGAAAGGCAATATGTATTGAAACATTATTTGCCTTAATGTCGTATTCGACTCATTATATTATAAACGTTTTCAATTAAGGAAATATTAAATTTAACCATATATATGAATATTTTACCTGTTTCCTTCATATTTCTCTATTTTCCTTCCATTTTCGCAAAAAAACAAAATAAAAAAATATAAAAACGAAAAAAAGAACTAAGGCATTAGCCTTAGTTCTTTCAAATTATCTCAAAGCACGCTTTGGTAATCTGTCGATATTCTCTAACATAATACCTGTACCAACCGCAACGCAGTGCATTGGGTTTTCAGCAATTAATACTGGTACTTTTAGCTCTTCTGCTAGAAGCATGTCGATACCGTGTAGTAAAGCTCCACCGCCTGTTAGAATAACACCGCGGTCGATGATATCTGCAGATAATTCTGGTGGTGTGCGCTCTAATACGCCTTTTGCAGCTTGTACAATAACAGCTGCATTTTCTTTTAATGCTTCTGTAATTTCTTCAGAGCATACTGTAATTGTACGTGGTAAGCCTGTTACCATGTCACGTCCGCGAATTTCAAGTTCTTCGCTACGTGCACCTGGGAATACTGTACCAACTTTAATTTTAATATCTTCTGAAGTACGTTCTCCGATTAATAGCTTATACTTACGTTTAATATAGTTTAAGATCTCCATATCAAACTTATCGCCAGCCATTTTGATAGAGGAAGAGGTAACAATATCACCCATAGATAGTACAGCGATATCTGTTGTACCTCCACCAATATCAACAACCATGTTACCGCTTGGTTGGAAGATTTCCATACCAGCACCAACTGCGGCTACTTTTGGTTCTTCTTCTAAAAATACTGTTTTACCACCTGAACGTTCAGCAGCTTCACGAATTGCTTTTTGTTCTACTGATGTAATATTTGTTGGACAACAAATTAAAATACGAGGTTTTGAAAAGAAGCTCTTTACGTCCAATTTGTTAATGAAATACTTTAACATTGCTTCTGTAATTTCGAAATCTGCGATTACACCATCTTTAAGTGGACGAATTGCTACAATATTACCAGGCGTACGTCCCACCATACTTCTCGCTTCTTCACCGACTGCTAATACTTTACCACTATTACGATCAATGGCCACAACAGATGGCTCATTTAATACAATACCCTTACCTTTAACATGAATTAATACGTTAGCCGTACCTAGGTCAATTCCGATATCTCGCGCAAACATTCCCGTTTTTTCCTCCTCGATATTCAAAATCAGGTTACACCCGAATTCTTTTCACCTAATTTCTGATTTTATCATAAATTTAACAGAAACGTAATATTCGCAAAAAGAATTCTTCTGAAAAATATTACCGAATGTGAACGGAATGTTTGCTACTGTAACATTATTGACGTACAGGCTTCTCTACATCTTCTTTTCTATACTTTTGTTTTGTTGCTTCTCCACCTCTTAAATGACGAATAGACTTATGATAATCAAGAATTTCTTTTACTTCATTTGCGAGCTCTGGATTAATCTCTGGTAGACGTTCTGTTAAATCTTTATGGACTGTACTCTTTGATACCCCAAATTCCTTTGCAATGACACGCACTGTCTTTCTTGTCTCCACGATATACTTACCAATCTTGATAGTTCTCTCTTTGATGTAATCGTGCACACCACTCGCCTCCCTAATTTGGATGTGAGAAGGGTGAAATGAGCCTCGCTGCATACGACTAAGAAGTAAGTGTGAGTGCTGTTTGTAAGCGTTAAACATTCTTGGATTTATAATGAAATGATTCACGATTTCTCACCTCAAACACTCTCTTTGCTTTGGTTTATACCATTGTATTGCCCGCACTACTGATATATGCTACATGTTCACTATTTTTGCGGACTAAGTTAAGAAAAATTACGTTTTTTTGTGAGAAATACGTTAAAACTGACTATTATGGCCAAAAAAAATGACACCTTGTATAAAAGGCGTCATTCTTCTCGTTCCAATTCTTCTTCTAACAACTGATGGTGGGGAACCTCTTTCTTACCGGCAATATAATAATATAAAGTGAATAAAACAAACAATAAAATAATAGCAGTCGACAGAACAAACAAAAATGACACAGTATCCCCTCCCTTTTGTAATATATATTCGAGAATCTCGTCATTTTTCCTTGTTATTGCAACTTTTTTCTCGAAATTGAGTATTTTTATATAAAGTGAAACTTTAATCAGTGGGTGCCATTTCCCACTGATTATTAGCTTTCACCAATCGGGCTTTTACGGGCAGTTGATCCCCGACCTAACTTCTTAGCTTTCACTGAATTTTGAAGTAGGGGTCTTACTGCCCGTTAATGCGGGATAAAAATAAAAAAATCAATTCTCTTGATGAGAACTGATTTTTTCACTTTATTATTCTTGTGAAGAAGAATCGTTAGATGATTCTGTAGAACCGTTTGTTGATTTTTCTTCTTTCTTCGGTTCTTCTTTTTTGTCACTAGTTGAACCGCTTGTTGATTTCTCTTCTTTTTGAGACTTGTCTTCTGTTTTATTTTCTGGTTTCGTGCTCGTTGACTTCTCTTCTTTTTGAGATTTGTCATCAGCTTTTTTACCAGAAGCATTCGTAGCCTTTGCAGCACCTGCATCAGCTTTAATTTCTGTTACTGATTTATTTAAGTAACGTTCAGGGTTTACAGCCACATTGTCTTTACGTACTTCAAAGTGAACGTGAGAGCCTGCCTCTTTATTCATTGCACTTAGACCGGATGTTCCTAATACTTCACCTTGTGCAACTCTTGCACCTTTTTCTACTTTCACACTGCCTAAGCTTTGATAAGATACCGCTACACCATTTCCACTATCAACTGTTACAACATAACCAAGAAGTGAATCTTTTTCAGCTTTCGTTACTGTACCACTTAAAGCAGCGGCAACATTAAATTCTTTTCCATTCTTCGCAGCAATGTCAATTCCTTTGTTCGGGGAATATGTGTTGTTATAAAAGACAAGTGCTTTTTCTTGTTCCGCCTCAGTTGCTGCATCTTCATAGAATTTCTTCTGTACGACTACTTCCACACTCGCGGCTGCTGGCATTTTCACTACTTCTGAAGATTTCGTTACTGGTACTGCTGGATCTTCCGATTGTGTATACGGTGTTGCTTGATCGTGGTTTGGAGTCTTCTTCGGATTAGCTCCTTGGAACCATAGCGCAACCATTAAGATTACCGCTGCACAAGCAATGTATAGTGCCGGAAACACCCATCTTTTTTGAAATAAATGTACTACCTTTTGCGACTTTTTATTATTTCTTCCTCGCATTCCATCATCACCTCAGCAATCATTTTGAACAATATTCACGTATCCTATACAACGCATAACTAATTACTTTTCGACAAATTTTGTAAAAATATGTATAAGAAATGTAAAATTTCCGAGGAAATGATAGAAAAAAGAAAAGACTGAGCGTTTCAGCTCAGTTTTTAGTCTAATTGTTTCTTTTTATATACGATTAAACATACAACGAGCGATATAATAAGCCAAACTACAACATTTAATACATGCCCACTGATACTACTAAATCCCGCCCCACCTACTAAGCTGTTAAGTGCTTTTACAATATGAGATGTTGGAAGATACTCAATTAGTGTCTTAATTACTTTATTTTCAACCATCGGCTCAAATTGTACAGCTAAATACATCGTCATTAAAATAGGCATACCAATTAATGATGTTTGTGGTACAGAAGATGCAAGTAATCCAATCATTGTTCCAAGCACGATAAACAAAATTGTTCCACATAAGAATATCAATCCTACCAATGGAAGATTAATATTTAACTGATCTAAAATGAATAAATTTGCAATACAAATGACCATCGTCAGACCCGATGTTAATAAACTCTTTCCAAGAAGAACTTCAACAGAAGATGCTGGGGATAACATTAACACACGCAGTGTATGTTTTTCTTTTTCTTCTGCAATTACCATAGATTGAACAAACCCTGCGACAAATAGGAAGGCCATTATAGTAGTAGTGCCTAACATTTCCTTTCCCACTCCAAATCTGCTAAACAAAAATGAAAGTATAATTGGTAAAAATGCCATTAATAATACTTGTGAATTTGTCTTAAAATCTTGGACTTCTTTCCGAAAAATAGCTGAAAATCTTCTCATTGAAAATGTCATTATAATCCCCTCCCAGTAACTTCAATAAAGATATCGCCTAGCGTTGGTTCGTGTGAATGAATAGATAACAGTTCGCCCTTTTTCATCCATTCTGAAATACGTTTTGCGCCCAATTCATCTTTTTGCACTACTTCTTTTTGTTTATCTTTTAATACGACCTCTATTTGATCCTTAGCGTATTGCAAGCGCAGATTCTCTGGCGTATCAAGTGCTACAATTTCTCCGCCACAAAGGAAGGCAATACGGTTACAAAGCGTTTCTGCTTCATCCATGTTGTGAGTCGTTAAGAAAATCGTCGTTCCTTCTTCATTTAAGTCTTTTAAGATTTTATGAATGTTTTGTACGTTTACTGGATCGAGTGCAGATGTTGGTTCGTCTAAGAAGAGGATATCTGGTTTATGAAGGATTGCTCTTGCTAGTGTGACGCGTTGCTTCATTCCCTTTGATAGTTTCTTTACTGGTGTTTTTTTATCATCTAATAAATTTACTTGTGCTAGTACTTCATTGATTCGTTCTTTTTTACAATCGTATAAGTCACAAAATAATAATAAGTTATCATAAATGCTAAGCCTTTCATATAAGCCGCTGTTATCTGTTAAAATACCAATTCGTTTGTAATCGATGCTACTTGGTCCTGTAATATCTTTCCCTAATACTCTTACCGTTCCAACACTATGAAGCAATTGAGAAGTTAAAATTTTTACCGTTGTCGTCTTACCAGATCCACTCGGTCCGAGGAATCCGAAAATCTCTCCTTGCTTCACCTCAATATTTACATTTCGAAGTGCTGTTTTTCCGTTGAAACTTTTCATTACATCTTTCATTTCAATTGCCAATGTCATTTCGTCATCCCCTTTGTTTTTCTTCTTTATAGATGAAAGTCGCTTTAGCGCTTTTCGTTTGTTTGTTTCGCTTTTCTTGACTCAATCATATGAAAAACAAAGGGATTACGCAGTAAAATACCGGTAAAAGGAGTATTTTTACCGGTGAATGAATCGCATGTTGAGCTTATTGGAGCACTTTTTATAGCCCAATCACGCCTTTTAATTCATCCATTCGTCCTTTTGAAAGTGGAATTGAACTTTTTCTTTCGTCGTCTAAAATTAAACTAAAACTGTTACGAGTCCAAGTAATCACTTCTCGTACTCTTTGTAAATTTACAAGGTACGAGCGATGACATCTAAAGAAACCAAAACCTGTTAATCTTGCTTCTAGTTCACTTAATGTTAAGGCGCATACGAAATCCCCTTCACGAACGTGAATATGTGTTACTCCGTTTTGCGTTTCAATGAAATGGATTTCCATCGGATCAAGTAAAATGATTTTATCGTTCACTTTCGCTGGTATTCTTTCTAACTTCATTTGCGGAATCATTTGAATGACTTTTTCTTCATCGACTTCTTCCACTTCCTCTTGCTCAATTTCTATCTTTTTCACACCATCGTTGTTTAATATGTATACATCCTCTGTTAACGAAAGGGCATCCGATAGAAATGATGACGTAATAAAGATTGCCTTTCCTTGTTCTTTCATTTTCATGATTGCTTTTCGAATAATAACCGTACTCTCTGTATCTACATTTTGCTCTGGCTCTTCCAAAATGACTAAATCCGGATTATGAATCATAATTCGTCCAATATGAAGACGACGCTTCTCTGAAAATGATAGTTTTTCTATCTTAACGTTTAACTTATCTAAAAGACCGACATATTGTACAATTTCTTCCGTACTCATATTCGATTCATAAAGACCTAGTAAAAACTTAAAGTATTCCTTCACCTTCAAACGATCATATGCCTCATCTTTCAAAAAACAAAAGCCGATGCGAGAATAATTTTTCTTTCCAATCGCTTTACCTTCAAATAGCACATTGCCAGTTGAAGCTTCTTCCTCACCAATCATAATACGGTGCAACACTTTGGCTGTATGGTTATTACATTGCAAAACAATACATTGTCCTTTTTCAACCTTTAGCTCAATTGCCGGTAACTGGTTCGTCTTCCCTAATTGTTTCAACTCCAGTAGCGCCATTCCGTCTCCCCCAAATACTTTTTATCCTATTATACCAAACAATTAATGGAAAATTATGATATTTCAAGCAAAAAAATAGATGCCAGGGAGTCCTGACATCTATTTCTTCACCATCAATTTTCCTTCATAATCATTCATCGTCTTTATTTCAACGCCTTTATAGTAATGGGCGACGATATCTGTATATTTCTTGCCTTCTGCTGCCATGCCGTTCGCCCCGTATTGACTCATACCAACGCCGTGACCGAATCCTTTCGTTGTAATGATGATTTTATCTCCTTGTTGTTTCCACGTGAAATCAGAAGAACGTAAATCTAACTTTTCACGAACTTCTTTTCCTGTTAATGTTTTTCCTTGAAAAGCTACATCCTTTACGCGCTTTCCTTCCGTAAGGTCTTTAATGTTTCCAACCTTCCCGTCTGCTAGCACTTTCACACCGAGACGTTTTTGAAAATCAGCTACTGTAAATGTTTGCTCGCTCGTAAACTTTGGAGAGGCTTGATCCCACGGACTATCTACACTTTTCAAGTACGGATAATCATTTCCCCAATAGTCAGCTGCATTTTCTGTTCGGCCATTACTCGTTGAAAAAAAGGATGCTGAGATTGGTTTTCCATCATACGTTAAAACTTGTCCTGCGGTTTTCGAAACGGCTTCTTCGATTTTCTTTAAATTATTTTCGTAGTTATTACCCCATTGTTTCTTCAATTCTTCTTTACTTTTGTACACTTGATCTTTCACCGTATCTGTCACGTCCGCATTGTTTTTCTTTCCTCCGCTCAGCATACGTTGCACCACGAATGTTCTCGCTGCTAATGCCTGCGCCTTTAGCGCCTCTATTTCAAAACTGGCATTCATCTCAGAAGCTACTACACCGGTCACATACTCCTCCATAGGTAATGATTCTACCTTCTTTTGTTTCTCACGATATACAGCAACTTGAACAGCTGTATCTACTTTTCCTGGAGCTGGTATACTTTCTATCGCTGGAGGAGTTTTAGAGGCCGTTTCTTCCCCTACTTTTGCTTTCTCAAATGGGATAACAAGGGCTGCAGGTACAATGATAACGAGCGCTATTAAGAGCGCTACTGTAATAAAAAGTGGCTTTGAAAATTTCATCCTATTTTCCCCCAATATAAAAGCTTTACTCCATTCATTCTTATGGAACAACTCTTTCTTTTAGAACATACTTAAAGGGAAGAGCATAAAACGGAAATTTTCTAAATATTTTTACTGGTACGTGCATAAGTATAGAATTTATTGACTATAACAGTAATAACCCAAAAAAAGAGCCCCTATGTCAAAAGACATAGAGACTATTTCAATTAAGCGTGAAGATCAGAAACTTCTTGTTCTTTCACTTCTTCTACTTTTTCGTTTACACGTTCAATAGTTGCACCTAATGCAGCTAATTTCTTATGGAAATCTACATAACCACGGTCAAGATGTTTTAACTCAGTTACACGAGTATAACCTTCTGATACTAAACCAGCTAAGATTAATGCAGCTGCAGCACGTAAATCAGTTGCGCCTACTTCAGCACCTTGTAAGCTGTTTGGACCGTTCATAATAACAGAACGACCTTCAATTTTAATATCAGCATTCATACGACGGAATTCTTCAACGTGCATAAAGCGGTTTTCGAATACCGTTTCTGTAATCATGCTTGTTCCATCAGCTTGTAGTAATAATGCCATCATTTGTGATTGCATGTCTGTTGGGAAACCTGGGTGAGGCATAGTTTTAATATCAACCGCTTTTAACTTATCTGGGCCGATAACACGTACACCTT
Source organism: Bacillus sp. L_1B0_5 (assembly GCF_000836715.1). Lineage (NCBI taxonomy): Bacteria > Bacillati > Bacillota > Bacilli > Caryophanales > Bacillaceae > Bacillus > Bacillus sp. L_1B0_5. The sequence goes on from NZ_JXIS01000025.1 coordinate 207,277, forward strand.
CGTTTTCCTCAATAATTTTAACACCCATTTCTTCCATTTTCGCTGTAATTGAGCGTAAATGTTCAGGTACAGCATTTTCAATTAAGATGTCTCCACCAGTAATTGCTGCTGCAACCATGAATGTTCCCGCTTCAATACGGTCAGGAATAATAGAGTGGTTTGCACCATATAATTTATCAACGCCTTCGATACGAATCGTTCCAGTTCCAGCTCCGCGTACTTTCGCTCCCATCGCATTTAAGAAGTTAGCTAAGTCAACGATTTCTGGTTCTTTCGCTGCGTTTTCAAGAATTGTTGTCCCTTTTGCTAATGTAGCTGCAGACATAATGTTTTCTGTCGCGCCTACGCTTGGGAAGTCTAAGTAGATTTTAGCTCCTTTTAGTTCTCCCTCAACATATGCCTCAACAAAACCGTTACCAACCTGTACTTTTGCTCCCATTGCTTCGAAGCCTTTTAAATGTTGGTCAATTGGACGTGAACCGATTGCACATCCACCAGGAAGTGCAATACGAGCACGACCGTTACGTGCTAATAATGGTCCCATTACTTGAACAGATGCACGCATTTTACGTACATATTCAAATGGTGCTTCAATGTTTAGTTCTTTAGAAGAATCGATTGTTACTTGATTATTTTCAAATACGACTTCAGCATTTAAATGACGTAATACCTCATTAATTGTGTATACATCAGACAAAACTGGTACTTCAGATAGTACATTCTTTCCATCACTCGCTAATAGGGCTGCAGCGATTATAGGTAATACAGCATTTTTTGCGCCCTCAACACGCACTGTGCCGTTTAACCGCTTTCCGCCACGGACGATGATCTTTTCCAAATTATTCCCCTCCGTGTCCTTTTTTCAGTATCTATTCACTCAATACTCAGAAGTTATGATCGGTGTGCCAACCACAATTGTATCTTTGTTGTCTGTAGAACGTATTGCTATTTGCACATTTATTTTCTCTCTATTTGTTGAAAGAGCGTCATCCCACTTTTTATTGTATGCGGAGACTGACACAAATGCTCTTTCTTCTACTTGTTCGATCGCTCTTGCTGAAAGATCTTTCAAAACCTGATTGGTTTTATTTTGCAAAACACCTTCAATCTTATCATTCAGTACACCTTGAACACAAGTGTAAATTATAGGTTTTTCACTAAAAATTTTATTCACTTTTTGAACATACTTCGGGTCCCATTTCGCCCCACTTACTTCAAAGATAATGAAAGTGTTTTCTTTAGTATTTTCTTTACTCCAAGTTACTACTACTCGTTCTTCATGAGAAGCAAACTTTTTATAGGATGTAGCTTTATATCCATCTGGAGATTGCTCTACTTCCCACTTTTGAATATTTGCCTTGTCCTTCACATCGTTTAACAACTTTTGAAACGTATGTATATTAGAAATTGTTTTTGTTTCTCTAGCTAACCATGACCATTTTTCTACTTTAGCATCATTTTTCTCTAAAGCCTTGATCATGCTCTCCATTTTCTGTTCATCGCTTATCGGTTTCATCTCTCTATATCCAACCAAAAATAAAACAACACTAAGTGCAACAATAAGAATGGCTTTAAGCTTCAATTTCATCCCCTCCTATCCCCATTGTTAACGGAGATTTGAGGTTCTATACACTTACTTTACTAAATACGTTAAACTCTTCGAATAGCCTAAATAATCAAGGAAAAAGTTACTTACAGATGTCCCAATTGCAATTGTAATTAAGATGAGTAATACTCGCGTCTGCAACACTTTTCCGGACTTCATTAAACGCTCAATGTGAATGCCTTGCAAAGCCCACCACGTAATGGTAATAAACAATAAATGCGAAACAATGGCAATCAGTGCTTGTTGCCCTAAAAGTTGTGCCAAAAAATCGACCCCTTTTTACTCAGCTACTACTTATGAAAGAATATAAAAACGATACCATAATAAGTAGGAGCCACACTTTTTCAAATGCACATAGACATCTTACATTTTACATCGTGATTTTCTTTCAAAAAACGTATATCTACATTACAAGTTAACACAAAATAAAAAGCGCAGAGTACTGACTCCACACCTTTTATTTTCACTATTGTACCACGTTCCCTAAGAAGAAGAAATCTTTCATTAATGGAAAATATTCATAAAAGAAATTGTACCCAATCATCGGCATAATCCCTAGTATTACAATCGAAATTGCACAAAGACTCATAACAACCTTTATATTTAACGGTAACCGTATCCTCTCTTCTGTCTCTCCGGTGCGGAAAAACATTTGTTGTAAAATACGGAAATAATATACGAATGAAACAACTGTCGTACCCATCATAATCGAAGCTAGTACGTAATGTGCTGGCTCTACATGAAGCGCGCCTAAAAAGATGTTAATCTTTCCAATGAAGCCAGCCGTCCCTGGTATCCCAGCCAGCGATAAAATAAAGATTGTCATCATGATCGCTGCAAATGGTGATCTCTTATATAATCCGGTGAAAATCGTTATATTTTCCTTATCGTTTTGTAAGATTAAGCCGTGGATAATGGCAAACGCGCCTATATTCATAAGCATGTATGCCAGCATATAAAACCACATGCCATCCAGCGTAAATGGTGATAATGCCACAAGTGGAACGAGCAAATACCCAGCATGCGCAATACCTGAATAAGCAAATAAACGTTTTATGTTGTATTGTTTTAACGCGACTACATTCCCAACAATCATCGTAATACTTGCTAGCACCGCAATATATATACTCATATGCCCATATAAAGATTGCATATCTCCTTGTATTAATACACTTGCAAAAACCATAAGGAACAAACGAATAATGAGTAGGAACCCCGCAATTTTAGAAATCGTTCCAAGAAAGGCAGTAACAGGTGTAGTCGCTCCTTCATACACATCAGGTGCCCACATATGAAACGGCACTGTGGCAATTTTAAATGAGAGACCGACTAGCAATAAAAGAAATGCGAGAGCTAGCAATAACTGAATACCACTAGCGAGCTCCCCGGTGAGTACCTTTTGCATATCTACAATGTTAGTTGAACCTGTAATACCGTATAAATAACTCATTCCGAAGAGCGTGATCGCCGTTCCAATTCCTCCGCTAATGACATATTTCATTGCCGCTTCATTTGATGCACGGCTCTTTTTTCGTATTCCTACTAAAATATAAGAAGAAAGTGAAAGTAACTCTAAACCAACGAAAAGGGTGATAAAGTCAACACTAGAAGCCATGAACATCGCACCAAGAAGTGCCATTAAAAATAAGTAATAATATTCGCCCTTATCTTCAATCGGATTCTTCTTATCATCGCTCATTGCGATGCATAAAATGAGAGCTGAGGCGCCTAATAACAACGTTTTAAACCCTTTTGAAAATCCATCTAACACAAACGATCCGTTTAAAATATCTCCAGCTGGTTCGCTATATAGCGTAATTAATGACACAAGTGCTAATACGATGGCAGCGATCGCACCAAGAGCTACATATCTATGATTCAGCTTAAAAAACAAATCACATATGGAAAGAAGGATGGCGGCGCCGAGAATAATAAATTCTGGCACCATTAGATGCCACGATAAGCTAAGTAACGTATTCATATCCATCCTACTTCACCCCCAATGTTTTCAATGTATTTTGAAGCGGATCCCCTAGTATCTCTGGCATAACTCCAATTGCAATAATACAAAAGATAAGTAGTAAGACAGGGACATACTCCCATCCATGTATATCAGATTTTGCTTCCCACTCTTTCTTTCCAAATGTCACTTGAAGTGTCGCTCTTAATACGTATACAGCGGTTAAAATGATGCCAATCACACCGATGGCAGCAATGACGGGCTCCCCTTGAAATAAACCGAGAAAGGCAAGAAATTCGCTAACAAACCCGGACATCCCTGGTAATCCAAGCGATGCCATTCCTCCTGCTAAGAAGAAGCCGCTAAGTACTGGGACACTTTTTGCGAGTCCACCAAGCGCTGTAATGTCTGATGTTCCGAAACGTTGTTCTATAACACCGAGTAAGAAAAACAGCAAGGCTGCAATTAAACCGTGCGATACAACCTGGAATAACGCCCCTTGTGTACCCGGTGCATTAAGTGACGCAAGTCCCATTAACACAATTCCCATATGCGAAATACTAGAGTAAGCCAGTACTTTCCTAAAGTCCGTTTGGATGAGTGCTAAAAAGGCACCATATAATAAATTAATTACACCTAATATCGCAATTAACGTTGCAACATCGTGAAAATATTCCGGGAATAGCCCTTTTCCGAAGCGAATAATACCGTACGCTCCAACCTTTAGCAAAACACCCGCATGAAGCATAACTACAGCTGGATGCGCTTCTATGTGTACATTGACCATCCAGCGGTGCAACGGAAAAACAGGTAGTTTAATTGCAAAGGCAATCATTATGGAAATAAATACACCAAGTTGCAAGCTACTTGGGATGACGAGTTCTCCCCCTGCACTTACGCTTCTTAATATCTCTTTCAGCTCCACAATATTTGTTGTACCTGTTTTCGCGAACAAAATTGAGAAAACAATGAGCAAAATAGCTGAGCCAATACCGTTATATATTAAATAACTATACGCAGCCTTTTCGCTCGACAATTTTCCCCACTTCCCAATCAATAAGAACATTGGTGGCAACGTAATTTCAAAGAAGATAAAAAACAACATTAGATTTTGAGCAGCAAAGACGCCGAGCATCCCTATTTCTAGCATGAGTAACAGCATATAAAATGCTTTTAAATTTCTTTTAATAGAAAAGGCTGCAATTGCTGCGAGCATCGCTAGAAGAGCCGTCAGCACCATCATAACAAGCGACAAACCATCAATACCGAGCTCGTAATAAATAGAAAACCACCTTTTATCCACCGCTGTAAAATCTCCGAACTTAATCCATTTCACCTTTTCATCAAATAGTGACAAACTCTTTCCAGAAGCATATGTACAAGCGAGGACGATAGCGATTCCAAATGGAAGTGCCGTCCCAAATAAGCCAAGCGCCCGCACTGTACGCAATTCCTTTTTAGGTGTTAATACAAGCAATAAAATTCCTAAAAGCGGGGAAAAAATGAAGAACGTTAACAACAAATCATTCATCGTAAATCCCCTCCTGTATAGAGCAAAATAATAACGAGTACAGCGAGCGAAACCGCCGTTACGGTACCGTACACTTGTACATTCCCGTTTTGAAGTTTCGATCCAAGATTACTTGTGCCTTTAACTACGTTTCCAATTAAAACTGCAATTCCCTCGACTACATACACTTCAAATAAGCGAAGCACATGAGCGATTCCTTTCGTAATAGGGATCACCGTCATATTGTATAGTTCATCCACATAATATTTTTCTTTCAAAAGATTATAAAGCGAGGTTCCCGTACCCCCAGCCCAATCTCTAGAAATTGATTTCTTGCCATATATGAAATATGCAAGAGCGATTCCCGCAAATGAAACGAGCGTCGCAACAATCATAATCCAAACTGGCCCATGCGCTTCTTCAACCTTAAACCCTACATCTTTCGTCAACCAATCTCCGAGAAACGTACCAAACCATGGTGTATTTATATATCCTGCCACTACCGCAAGAACACCGAGAACAATCATTGGATACGTCATAACGCGGGGCGACTCATGCACATCTTCCTTCGTCTTCGCTTCCCCAGTAAAGACAAGGAAGTATAGACGAAACATGTAAAATGCCGTTAAGAATGCCGCAATTACTGCTAATACGAATAAAAAATAATTACCATTCATCCAAGTCGCAGCCAAAATTTCATCTTTACTAAAGAACCCAGAAAGGAGTGGAACCCCACTAATTGCAAGTGTACCTATCAAAAATAGCGTACCTGTTACTTTCATCTTCTTCTGTAAACCGCCCATTTTATTAATGTTTTGCGTATGCACTGCATGAATTACACTTCCTGCTGCCAAGAATAGTAGTGCTTTAAAAAAGGCGTGTGTCGTTAAATGAAAGACACCAGCTACATAACCGGCAGAACCTAACGCGAGCATCATATACCCGAGCTGGCTAACTGTAGAATAAGCAAGTACTCTCTTTATATCTGTTTGCACGAGACCGATAGAGGCCGCAAAGATTGCAGTGAAAGCTCCAACGATTGCCACGGTCTGCATCGCCACTGTACTTGCTGAAAATAGAGGGAACATCGTCGCTACTAAATATACGCCAGCTGCGACCATCGTCGCCGCGTGAATAAGTGCCGAAACGGGCGTTGGCCCCTCCATTGCATCTGGCAACCACGTATGAAGCGGGAACTGACCTGATTTCCCCATCGCCCCGATAAAAATTAATATCGCCGTTATCGTAATCATGTAAGGAGGTAAATCCCCTGTATAAATCGCCCTAAATATTGCGTCATATTCAAAACTACCTGCGTACCAAAAAATTAAAATCATCCCGATAAATAAACCAACATCCCCAATACGGGTCATAATAAAAGCCTTTTTTGCAGCAGCCTTCGCTTCTTCTTTAAAGAAATAAAAACCGATAAGTAAAAATGAGCCAAGGCCAACTAATTCCCAAAATATATAAAGCTGTAATAAATTCGTTGATATAACAAGCCCTAACATCGCAAATGTAAAGAGTCCTAAATATGCGTAAAAGGTTGGTAATCGTTCATCACCTTTCATATAACCTTTCGAATACACATGTACAAGTAGACTCACAAGCGTAACGATAAATAACATTAAAGCTCCTAATGCAGTCACTTCAAAGCCGAATGATATATCCACATCTCCAGCTCTAAGCCACACCCACTTATGCTTCACGCTTGCTTCTGAAAACCTTTCTATTAACACAAGTACCGCAAGTATAAAGGAGAGAAAGACGAAAAAAATACTAAGTACGCTGCTTCCTTCTCTAATTTTCTTCCCGAATATAATAAGTAACAAAAACGAAACGAGTGGGAAAAGCGGTATGAGCCATGCATAATCGATCATTGTTTCCTTCCCCCTTTTTCGGTCACAATGCTATCCTTTGAGCGTATCCATTTCATCCACCTGAACTGTCGTACGATTGCGATATAAAGCAATTAAAATAGCGAGTCCTACCGCCGCTTCCGCTGCCGCTACAGCCATCGTAAACAGTGAGAAAATTTGACCTGTTAAATTCGGAAATAGGCCTAATTTACTAAACGCCACTAAGTTTAAATTGGCAGCATTCAGCATTAATTCGATACAAACTAATACGATTACTGTATTCCGCTTTGTTAAAGCTCCAAATAGACCGATGCAAAACAAAATAATCGCAAGTGTTAAATATGCAGAAGCCGGAACGCTACTCATTGGAATCCTCCTCTTTCTCGTCCTTTTTCGCAAGTATAATCGCGCCAACGAGTGCTACAAGTAAAATAACTGACGTTAGTTCAAATGGAATAATATATTTTGAATAGAGAAGCGTACCGATTTGAAGTGTGTTGTTTTCATGGAGAGGTAAACTTCCTTGTGTGCTTTCATTTGCAAAATCAACATTATTAACAGCGAAATACATAACCGCTCCAAATGCTACAACCGCAAAGAAGATAATCCATTTTCGAAGAGTAAGACGCGATTCACTTTCCGCGTTATGTTTCGTTAACATAATGCCGAAAATCATAATAATTGTGATTGCACCAGAGTAAAGTAAAATTTGTGCAACGCCTATAAATTCGGCTGATAAAAGAAAATACAAACCTGAAATGCTGAGAAATGTCAGAACGAGAGCTAGCATCATGTGCATAACTTTCGTTAAGTTCAACATAAGAACACCGCCGATAATTGCAGACAAGGATAGTATAAAGAATGCTACAAACTCGCCATTCATGCCTTATTCTCCTTCCTGACGTTTTCGTCGTTTTCGTCAAGCCACTGCAAATTTTTAAATAAGTCATCACGTGAATATTCCGCGAGTTCAAAGTTATTTGTCATGACAATTGCCTCTGTCGGGCAAACTTCTGTACATAAATCACAAAGAATACAAATTTCAAAATTAATATCATACGTGTCGATAATTTTCCCTTTTTTCGTAGGATCCGGATGTTTCTTTCCTGTTAACTGAATACAGTCTGTCGGACAAATGTTAGAGCATTGATTACAAACAATACATTTCTCCGGATAAAATTTTTGAATCCCCCGAAAACGGTCTGGCAACGGCAACGGTTGATTTGGATAATCATACGTTACCTTCTTCTTGCTCAAATTACTTAATGTATATTTTAATCCTTTAAATAGTCCTTTCATCTCTTACTGGCACCCCCCTCATAGATTAGAAGAATAACTCCTTAATCAATGCCGTTAAGAAAATATTTGCAAGTGCAATCGGCAATAATACTTTCCATCCAAACTCCATTAACTGGTCACCTCTTATACGCGGGAACGTAACGCGGAACCAAATTAATAGAAAGACTACACTACTAAATTTCAAAGCAAACCATACGGCACCTGGGATAAATCCAAGAAACATGACTGGATTCCATCCGCCTAAAAAGAGCACTGTAATTAACGATGCCATCCCGAAGAAATATACGTACTCTGAAAGCATGAAAAACGCCCAGCGAAAACCTGAGTATTCCGTATGATATCCAGAAACAAGTTCTGACTCCGCTTCCGGCAAATCAAATGGCGTCCTATTTAACTCTGCAACTGCTGCGATTAAGAAAACGACGAAGCCAATTGGCTGTACGAAAATGTACCAAACCTTCTCCTGCGCCGCTACAATCTCATTTAAATTCAGGCTACCAGCTAGCAAAACGATACCAATTACGCTCATTACGAGCGGAATTTCATAAGAAATCATTTGCGCCGCCGCACGCATCCCTCCTAAAAGGGAGTACTTATTATTCGATGCCCATCCCCCAGTTACGACACCTATCGTCGTAATACCGGAAACAGCAATATAATAAAGTAGCCCGACTCCAATATCTGCAAATTGAAATTTATCAGTGAACGGGATAACTGCAAGCACCATAAATGCTGGTGCAAATGCAATGACAGGCGCTAATATAAACAGCGGTTTATCTGCTGCTTTCGGAATACTATCTTCTTTCAATAATAGTTTTAAAACATCAGCTACCGTTTGCAGTAAACCGAATCGGCCTCCAACCTGATTTGGTCCAATCCGCCCTTGCATAAACCCCATCACTTTCCGTTCTGCCAAAATTCCATATGTAACGAAGCCAAGGACTGCAAATAGTAGAAGTACCGCTAATCCGAAAAAAATGAAGAAATTCGTCCAGCCTGAAGGTGATTGTAAGAGCGTCTCAATCATTAGCCATCAACCTCCCCAAGTACAATATCAACTCCACCTAAAATCGTAATTAAATTAGCGATATTTTCACCTTTTAATAACTTCGGTAAAATTTGCAAGTTATAAAAAGATGGCCTACGAAACTTCAAACGGTACGGCTCTTTCTTTCCGTCACTAGCGATATAACAACCAATCTCTCCGCGCGGCGATTCGATACGTACGAACGCTTCTCCCTTAGGTGCCTTAATAATTTTCGGTACTTTTGCCAGCACAGCTCCCTCTTTCGGGAACTGCTGAACCGCTTGCTCAACAATCTTTAAAGACTCCTCGATTTCTTGCATTCGGCAAACGTAGCGATCCCAAGCATCTCCCACGTTTCCAACAGGAATATCAAAATCAAAACGATCATAAATCGAATACGGCTCATCTTTGCGAAGATCCCAGTTTACCCCGGTGCACCGCAAATTTGCTCCGCTTAAAGAATACGAAATCGCTTCTTCCGGGCTATATATACCAACGCCTTTCACACGATTTAAGAAAATCTCATTACCGCTAACAAGATCATGATAACCTGCCAATTGCTCTCTCATATACGGAACAAACTCTTCCACCTTTTCAATCCAACCATCTGGTGCATCCCACTTCACACCGCCAACTCTCATATAGTTAAAAGTAAGCCGTGCCCCGCATAATTCATTTAATAAATTTATAATCATCTCTCGTTCACGAAACGCGTACAAAAACGGGCTTACCGCTCCTATATCAAGAAGATTCGTCCCCCACCAAACGAGATGGCTCGCAATTCTTCCTAGCTCCATCGCAAGTACTCGCAAGTATTCGGCACGCTCCGGAATTTCAAGCCCCATCATCGTCTCTACAGCATGGCAAATGACGTAATTATTCGTCATGGCTGATAAATAGTCCATTCGATCTGTATAAGGGATAATTTGCGTATACTGTAAGCTCTCAGCGATCTTTTCCGTCCCGCGATGCAAATACCCAATAACCGGTGTAGCTTCTTTAATAATTTCCCCGTCAATCTTAATTACGAGCCTGAACACACCATGTGTACTCGGATGCTGAGGTCCTACATTCAAAAGCATCTCTTCCGTGCGGATCATAGCTACACCTCCACATCATACGGTTCATAGTCTTTTCTAAGTGGATATCCTACCCAATCATCTGGCATTAAAATACGCGTTAAATTCGGATGCCCTTTAAATACAATACCGAGCAAATCGTACGCTTCTCGCTCCGGCCAGTCAGCCCCTTTCCAAAGCGCTGTCACAGATTCGACTTGCGGCGCTTCCCGGTCTAGCTTTACCTTCACCGCTACCGATTGTTTCTTACCATATGAAAACAAATGAACATACACTTCCATATGTGTCACAAAATCCGTCGCATGTAGCTCTGACATATAATCAAAAGCAAGTCCCTCATGGAATCGCAGTGACTCCATCACTTCATAATATTTTGCAGGATCCACCACAAGAGTTGGCACATCCTTTGACAGTTTATTAATGTAGGAATCTACTAATGCCCCTTCTCCTACCTTCTCCCTAATAGCCTCAACATACTGATTTAAATACGGCTGATTTACTGACGGTTCTTCCTGCTTCGGCTCATCCTCTTCCTTACCTTCAGCTCCCTTTGTCTTCGCTCTTGCAGCAGCTGCTGCTTTCGCTTTTGCCGCTGCAATTGCCTTTGCCTTTTCATCTCCCGAATCCCCATCACCTTGCGAGGCTTTCTGCTTCGCTAATGCTGCCGCTTTTGCCTTTGCTGCTGCCACCGCCTTCGCCTTCGCTTTTTCTTCTTCCGTTACTTCTTCTGTTCCTTCTCTTTTTTGCTTTGCTAACGCCGCCGCTTTTGCTTTTGCTGCCGCTGCTGCCTTCGCCTTCGCTTTCGCTTTTTCTTCTTCCGTTACTTCTTCTGTTCCTTCTCTTTTCTGCTTCGCTAACGCCGCCGCTTTTGCTTTTGCAGCTGCTGCTGCCTTCGCCTTCGCTTTCGCTTTTTCTTCTTCCGTTACTTCTTCTGTTCCTTCTCTTTTCTGCTTTGCTAACGCTGCCGCTTTTGCTTTTGCAGCTGCTGCCGCCTTCGCCTTGGCTTTCGCTTTTTCTTCTTCCGTTACTTCTTCTGTTCCTTCTCTTTTCTGCTTCGCTAACGCTGCTGCACGTCGTTTTGCTTCTTCTATAGTAGTATCATTATTTTTTGGTAGCGCTTTCTCTTTTTCTTGATCTTCTGCCTCAAGCTCACTTATTTCCGCCTCATGTTTCGCTAAAAGGCGTTTTCTCGCTTCTTCTTTTGCACGCCTAGCTGCTTCTTTTTTCAGATCCTCTAAATCTTTGTTTGGATTACTCATTTATTCGTCACCTGCTTCCCGGTCTTTGCTTCGTAACGAATTTTTTCTTTTAATTTATTAATTCCATAAATTAAAGCAGCCGGATTTGGGGGACAACCAGGAATATACACATCAACTGGTACGATTTGGTCTACACCTTTCACAACAGCGTATGAATTTACATACGGACCACCTGCTGTCGCACAAGATCCCATCGCAATAACCCATTTCGGTTCGGGCATTTGATCATATAAACGCCGAACAATAGGAGCCATCTTCTTCGTTACTGTTCCCGATACAATCATGACGTCCGATTGCCTTGGTGAAGTTCGAAAAAATGACCCAAATCGATCTAAATCATAATGTGATGAGCCTACTCCCATCATTTCAATTGCACAGCACGCCAGTCCGAATGTCATCGGCCATAAAGAATTGCTCCTCGCCCATCCTTTCAACTGTTCCAATGTAGAAAAAAAGATATTTCGTTCTAATTCTGCTCGCTCATTTGGATGTAATTCCTCAAAATTTATAACCATTGTAACACCTTCTTTTTCCAAGCATACGCTAATCCAACTAGCAACATTACAACAAAGATGAGCATTTCGATTAATGCAAATAAACCTAGCTTGTCATACGCAACAGCCCAAGGATATAAAAATAAAGTTTCTACATCAAAGATCACAAACAATAAAGCGAAAATATAATAACGAGCATGAAACCTAATATTTGCATCGTGAAAAGGCTCAATTCCACTCTCATACGTCGTCGCCTTTGCTGCACTTGGTTTATTTGGGCGCAGCATCCTTCCTAATGTAAGAGCCACTACCGGCAGCAATATACCTAATAGCAAGAAAATCAAAACGATCATATAACTATTTTCATATACACTTGCCATTGTGAAACCCTCCCCCCTAAATTAAGAACAAGTTCACATAGTAAACAATATGTCCTAGTTGCAGTAATTATTATTTTTAAATTTTTCTAAATAATACAACTATTCTAATCATTATAGCAAACTTCAAATTCCTATGTCGATATGTTGGGAGACAGAAACAAGAATTATTAAAATCTATTTTTACAACTCGCTATAACTGTGCAAAATAAATATAAAACTTATATATGCTTTTCAAGAAACCGTAGGTGATATAAATGAAAAAACAAACACATGTAAGTATTCTTATAAGCATTGTATTGCTGTCTATAACGATTCACTACGTAGCGATGCCTTTTCTATATGAATACTCATTTCCTTTTCAGCTATTAATCGGAATGAGTACCTTATTAATTGATATTATCGCTTGTAGTTATATACTTTACTTTTCAAACATGAAAGAAGGGCTACCTCGTTTATTTTGGATCATATTATCTGTTGGAGCTCTCTCTTATTTTATCGGTGATATAGTCGTTGCCTATCAGCGTTTAATTGTAAAGGACTTCTATACGTTCGTTGATCCGTCTGATTTTTTTTACTTACTTTTTTTAGTTAGTTTTGCATTTGCCTTTCTATACGAAATCATTTATAACCGAGATTTATTAGAAAAACTTTTTATGCTATGTGATATTTGTATTATCGTTACAGCCCAATTTACTTTAAGTTACTACTTACTTATTGAACGAACCATTCACATCTTTACAACATCCTATATCGACATATTTGTTCAACTTACCTATCCAATGGCTGATTTACTCTTTCTCTTAATAGGAATCAATCTTTTATTCAAACCACTATCCTTATTACCTAAAAAGGTCGGTGCACTTCTTGGCAGTGCTTTAATTTTATATGCTACTACAGATGCAATTTATGCTTATATAAAATACTTCACACCAGAGTATTCTATGTTTACAGTTACCCCTTTCTATCAAGTAACCTTAGTGCTAGTAGCAATCGCCTGTATTCTCCATACAAAAGAGCCTGAAAAACAAGAACAAGTACTACTAACGCCTAAAATTGGTGAATCAATCCGATTATCATTACCGTATATTTCGGTAGTAATGCTTATTGTTTTTATATTAGTTGAATACGTTTTTGCACCTATTATAGTAATCGGACTTATAATAACTTTCTCTTTCGTTCTCATACGTCATAGTTTAGTTCGAAAACAAAATAAAATATTATTGCTAGCTCAAATGCAATTCAACTCAGAACTCGAGAAACAAATTAAACTACGTACAGAAGATTTAGTAGAACAGAAAAATGAACTCTATCATAATCAACAAATGTTTAAATCTTTATACGAGCATCATCCAGATCCAATCTTCACATTAGATTTGTACGGTAATTTTCTCAAAGTAAATAACGCTGGTACTACTTTACTTGGTTATCAAACGAATGAATTATTAAACCAGCCTTACTATTCACTCATATACGAAGAAGATTTAGAAGAAATGATTAACGCCTTTCATCGTGTAAAAAAGGGATATTCTATCTCTTTAGAAATAAGGGCGTACCATAAAAACAGAGATATTTACTACTTGCACGTTACCGCCGTACCGATCTTTTTAAAGGAGAAAATTTCTGGGGTTTATTTAATGATTAAAGATATTACGGAAAGCAAACAACAACAAGAACAAATTAATTTCCTAGCATACCATGATACTTTAACAGAGCTTGCAAATCGTCGTGCATTTCATCAACATTTAGAACAGGCAATTGCACGAGCAAAAATATCGAAAAAGCCTTTCGCTGTTATGTTTCTCGACCTAGACCGTTTTAAAGTTATTAATGATACCCTCGGTCATCGAGTAGGAGACCTATTGCTTATCGCAGTAGCAAAAAGGCTCGAAAGAATATCAACATCAAATATGAAACTCGCGCGGCTAGCTGGAGATGAGTTCACAATCCTTATCGAGAATTACAAAAAAAAGCCAGATGTCCAAAAAATAGCTGATATGATTGTAGCGGCCATGAATGAGCCATTTGAAATCGAAAATCAACATTTACAAATCTCACCGAGTATCGGAATTGCAATATATCCTGAAGCAGGTGAAGATCCACTATCCATTTTGCAGCATGCTGATATGGCCATGTACGAAGCAAAGAATAAAGGGAAAAACGGTAGCTCTCTTTACACGAAAGAACTATATAAAAAAATAGAACGAAAAGCTCGAATTGAAAAAGATTTACCAATCGCTTTAGTAAACAAAGAATTTTATCTCGTCTATCAACCACAAATTGATACGACAACAAATAAAATTATCGGTGCTGAAGCTTTAATACGTTGGAAACACCCGCTATTAGGTGACATTTCACCATGTGAGTTTATTCCAATTGTAGAAGAGACGCCACAAGTAGTCCCACTTGGACATTGGGTATTACAAGAAGCTTGTCTCCAATTAAAAATATGGCATACTTTTGGATACCAAAATTTAAAAATAAGTGTTAATTTATCCGCAAAAGAGTTCCGGCAAGATCAATTAATCGAAAACATTTCACAAATATTAAACGACATGCAAGTCGATCCAAAATATGTAACCCTTGAATTAACAGAAAGAATTGCAATGATTGACGAGAAAGAAACGTTATTAAGACTGAAGCAATTAAAAGAATACGGTATCCAAACTTCCATTGACGACTTCGGTACTGGGTATTCTTCTCTTGCTTATTTATCAATTTTTCCAATCGACACATTAAAAGTACCGAGAGAATTCACACAATTAGCCGATCATCGTCCTGAAGAACGAGCCATCGTTTCTACAATCCTTTCCCTCGCAAATACTTTAAATCTTTCAGTCGTTGCCGAAGGGATTGAAACCGAAAAACAACTTAAGTTTCTGCAAAAACATAACTGTAAATATATGCAAGGTTACTATTTCAGTAAACCACTTACTAGCAATCAATTTATAAAGTTTCTACAAAAAAACCCCAGTATGAACAAATAATTCATACTGGGGGTTTTATAGCGCTAAATATTTTTCTCATAATATTCTTCTGCGATCTCTTCGTAAAAAGCTGCAGATGTCGTATAGAAATATGGAATTAACCATAAGAATCCAATCCCTAACGTAATACAACTTAATATAAACCAACCGATAAAACTTAAACATAAAATGAAATACTCCATCTTATGTCCATCCATCATACGACGACTTTCTGTAATAGCTTGGTTCAGTGAATACTCAGGATGATCGTTTATAATAAAGTATGTCATCGCATAAGAAAATGATTTAATAATACCTGGAATAATGAACAATAACGTCCATAAGAAAAGATAAAGATTTACTAATAAATATAATAAAAATGATTTTAGAAATCTCTTTCCCTCTGAAAACCAAATGAATACATTACCGATACTAGCTTGATTTTCACGAAGGATATTTAAACCAAGGTAATATCCACCTAAAGTTAACGGTCCAGTAACAAAAAATGTAAGAATATTCATTGAAATTGAACCATTTGTTTTTTGCCAACCAAAAATTAAAGAAAATCCCCAATCAACACTAAAATCAAAAGCTGTGATAAGAATTGAAATGAGCAGTGTAGCTCCAACAGCTAATCCCCATTTCCCTTCTAATGAATCTAGTGCTTCTCCTTTTAAATCACTAATCATGCGTAGCCTCGCCTCCTATACACAATAATTCTATTAGTATAGCATGTTCCTATTGAAATTCACCTTTTGAAATGTAGCGATAAAAGTGTGCGGTCGTTGTACTCATATACGGACTAAGCCAAAGAAATCCTATTCCAAAAGTAAGAAGCGCTAAAACAGCCCATCCTATGAAGCTCAGCCATAAAAGAAACAAATCTAACTTATGACCCTTCATAAGATTCTTACTTTCCTTCATCGCCTGCGAAACACTATATTCTGGATTTTCAATCATCACATAGTACGTCAGTGCATAAGAAAAATACATCACAATCATACCAACAATTGAAATTGCTAATAGTACGAAGAAAGCAATTGTAAACGACAAATTTCCTTCTTCACCTAAGAATATGAATAAACCTGTTAACAACATCGGAATCCATGTACCTGTATATAATAAAATCGCAAGCATTGCCCACATTGTTTTCATCATTCTTTTAAAACCACGGAATCCTTCAAACAAGTAATCTACTTTAGCATCTTCTCGTTTACTAATTTGTAGAAACACATTCGTGTAACCGTATGAGGTAATACCATAAGATGCATTACTCAAAATAATCATTATGCAATAGAAAATCCCAAATGTAATAGCTGCTCCAATTGACATCGTTTCCGCCTCAACTGACCCAGCTAAGCTAACAACTAAGAAAAATATAATAATTCCTGGAATTAAAAGTATAAGCATTGCAGCCATCGAAACGACATAGCTTAAAATAAAATATAAAATCGTTGATCCAACACCTAGTCCCCATTTTCCCTTTAAAGAGTACAATGCTTCTCGTTTCATTTCACCGATCATTGATTCATCCCCTTCATAAAATATAAATTGTTGTACACTTCTACTTATACAAGCATCAATATAATTATACCAGTTTTGTAAAATTATCCATAAAATACACAAAAAAAATCCGTAAAGGCAAGGCCCTTACGGATTTTTTTACTTCATATCAGAAACATTTAAACGGTTCACAGCACGTTGTAATGCCATTTCTGCACGTCTAAAGTCAACATGTGCTTGTTTATCTTGCATACGTTGCTCAGCGCGACGCTTCGCTTCATTTGCACGATGGATATCGATATGGTTTGCTTCTTCAGCAGATGATGATAATACAGTTACTTTATCTGGACGAACTTCGATAAAGCCACCACTTACTGCTACATAATCAGTGTGTCCACCATTTTTCAGACGAACTGCACTAATTTTTAATGGTGCAACAGTTGGAATGTGACCTGGTAAGATCCCCATTTCCCCACTCTCTGCTTTTACACTTACCATTTCTACTTCTTTTTCGTAAACCGGTCCATCAGGAGTTACAATACTGACTGGAAATGTCTTCATACTTCGTCCCTCCTAAGGCCTTACGCCATCATTTTCTTCGCGTTTTCAATAACTTCTTCAATGCTACCAACAAGGCGGAATGCATCTTCTGGAAGGTCATCATATTTTCCTTCTAGAATTTCTTTGAAACCACTAACTGTATTTTTTACAGGTACGTAAGAACCTTTTTGACCTGTAAACTGCTCAGCTACGTGGAAGTTTTGAGATAAGAAGAATTGAATACGACGAGCACGATGTACAACTAACTTATCTTCTTCAGATAACTCATCCATACCTAAGATAGCGATGATATCTTGAAGCTCTTTATAACGTTGTAAAGTTTGCTGTACTTGACGAGCTACTTCATAATGTTCTTCTCCTACGATTTCTGGAGAAAGTGCACGAGATGTAGATGCTAATGGATCTACGGCTGGGTAAATACCCATTTGCGTTAAACGACGCTCTAAGTTTGTTGTTGCATCTAAGTGAGCGAACGTTGTAGCTGGTGCTGGGTCAGTATAGTCATCGGCTGGTACATATACCGCTTGGATAGACGTGATAGACCCTTTATTTGTAGATGTAATACGCTCTTGTAATTGACCCATTTCTGTTGCAAGTGTTGGTTGGTAACCTACCGCAGATGGCATACGACCAAGAAGGGCAGATACTTCAGAACCCGCTTGCGTGAAACGGAAGATGTTATCGATGAACAGAAGTACGTCTTGTCCTTGCTCATCACGGAAATGCTCAGCCATTGTTAAACCTGTTAATGCAACACGTTGACGTGCTCCAGGTGGCTCATTCATTTGTCCGAATACCATCGCAGTTTTCTTGATTACGCCCGAATCGCTCATTTCGTGGTATAAGTCATTACCCTCACGAGTACGCTCACCTACACCAGCGAATACTGAGATACCACCGTGCTCTTGTGCGATGTTGTTAATTAATTCCTGAATTAATACTGTTTTACCTACGCCGGCACCACCGAATAGACCGATTTTACCACCCTTAATGTAAGGAGCAAGTAAATCTACTACTTTAATACCAGTTTCAAGAATTTCTACTTTAGTAGATAATTCTTCGAATGCAGGTGCTTGACGGTGAATTGGATCACGGTGTACATCCGCAGGAAGTTCACCATCTAAGTCAATTGCATCACCTAATACGTTGAATACACGACCAAGTGTTGCATCACCAACTGGTACAGAGATTGCTTTACCAGTATCTTCTACTTCTGTGCCACGAACAAGTCCATCTGTGGAAGACATCGCAACTGTACGAACTGTATCATCACCTAAATGAAGTGCAACTTCAAATGTTAAGTTAATGCTTGCTCCGTTTTCGTTGCTTTGTTTTACCGTAAGGGCGTTGTAGATTTCTGGTAGCTTTCCGCCATCAAACTTAACGTCTACAACCGGACCCATGATTTGCGTAACGCGCCCTTTATTCATCGGGTTCCCTCCTAGCTTTCTTTTAATTAGCCAGCTTTCTAAGAGAAGTCGGCTTTTAATTTTTTATTAGTTTAGCTTACGCGACTCTTTTGAAAGAGCCGCTTCCACTTTTTATTGAATCTAGTTCCAGCGGCTAGAATGTTCGGTGGCTTCGCTTTTTCCTATGAGGCACAAATCGCCTCTACGTCAAAAGCTCCATCCCCCTCTCATTCTGAACGAACCGCTTACGCTTTTTAATACTATTCTAACGCTGCTGCTCCACCAACGATTTCCGTAATTTCTTGCGTAATCGCTGCCTGACGCGCACGGTTGAATGAAAGTGTAAGTGAATCGATAACTTCCATTGCGTTGTCTGTAGCACTCTTCATTGCTGTCATACGCGCTGCGTGCTCACTTGCTTTACCATCTAGTAATGCACCGTACACTAAGCTTTCTGCGTATTGTGGCAATAATACTTTTAAAATTTCTTCTTCAGAAGGTTCGAATTCATAAGCTGTCGTCGGTTTGTCAGACGCCACATCAGTAAGCGGTAAAATTTTATTTTCCGTTACTTCTTGTGAAATTTTACTTACGTAATGGTTGTAGTAAATATACAGCTCATCATAAGCACCATCTGCGAACATCGCAATTGCTCGAGAAGCAAGATCTTTAATGTCAGTAAATGATGGGTGGTCAGATAATCCAACTACTTCATCAATGATGTTAAAGCCGCGACGTTTTAAATAATCACGTCCTAGTCGTCCAAGTACAATAATTGAATATTGATTTGAATCCATATTATGACGTTCACGAATTACGTTACTTACTGTACGTAATACGTTACTGTTATAACCACCTGCTAGTCCGCGATCAGATGTAATAACGATGTATCCTGTACGCTTTACAGGACGCGCATTTAGCATTGGATGATTAATTCCTTTACTTCCTTGCGCAATGCTCGCTACTACTTCTTGAATCTTTTCCATATACGGAACGAAAGATTTAGCATTTTGCTCTGCACGGTTTAACTTAGATGCAGATACCATCTCCATCGCCTTCGTAATTTGACTCGTTTTCTTTGTCGAGGTAATCTTCGCTTTTATATCGCGTAAAGATGCCACAGGTTTTCACCACCTTTTTTCCGGAAGTTGGCACGATTAGTAAGAATCCTCTTCCTAATCTACGTTGCAAGATATTCTTGCTCATGATTGAAGGAAAAGAATAGGTGCACCTACTCTTTTCCTTTACATAACCGTCAGCAATCTCAGAGTCTGAGATGCCTTATATATTATCTAGCGTCGGCGGCTTGTACGAGCCGCTTCCGCTTTTATTAATCTAGTTCTGCCTCTTAGCCGATGAGGCTAAACAGTCGGCTTCACTTTTATTATTATTCAGAAGCTACGAATACTTTTTTAAATCCATTAATTGCTGCTGCAAATTTGTCGTCATCCGCAAGTTTCTTAGTTGTGCGGATTTCTTCTAATAAGTCAGTTGCATTAGAATCTAACCAAGCATGGAATTCTTCTTCGAAACGAGTGATATCTACTACTGGGATATCATCTAGGAATCCACGTGTTAAAGCGTAAAGAATGATAACTTGTTTCTCTACACGTAACGGTTTGTGTAATCCTTGTTTTAATACCTCAACAGTACGAGCACCACGGTTTAATTTCGCTTGAGTTGCTTTATCAAGGTCAGAACCGAACTGAGCGAACGCTTCTAACTCACGGTAAGATGCAAGGTCAAGACGAAGTGTACCTGATACTTTACTCATTGCTTTAATCTGAGCAGATCCACCTACACGAGATACAGAAGTACCCGCATCGATCGCTGGACGTACGCCAGAGAAGAATAGGTCAGATTGTAAGAAGATTTGTCCATCCGTAATAGAAATTACGTTTGTTGGGATGTATGCTGATACGTCCCCTGCTTGTGTTTCGATGAAAGGTAGTGCAGTTAAAGAACCGCCGCCTCTTGCATCACTTAATTTTGCTGCACGCTCTAATAAGCGAGAATGTAAGTAGAATACATCCCCTGGATAAGCTTCACGACCTGGAGGACGACGTAATAGTAATGACAGCTCACGGTAAGCCGCTGCTTGTTTTGATAAGTCATCATATACTACTAATACGTGTTTACCATTGTACATGAACTCTTCACCCATTGTTACACCAGCATAAGGAGCTAAGTATAATAATGGAGCTGGTTGAGAAGCAGATGCAGTTACAACGATTGTGTACTCTAATGCACCGTGCTTACGTAGTGTTTCTACTACGTTACGTACAGTTGATTCTTTTTGTCCGATAGCTACATAGATACAAATCATATCTTCATCTTTTTGGTTAATGATTGTATCAAGTGCAACTGCTGTTTTACCAGTTTGACGGTCACCGATGATTAACTCACGTTGACCACGGCCAATTGGTACAAGAGCGTCGATCGCTTTAATACCTGTTTGAAGTGGCTCATGAACAGATTTACGATCCATTACACCTGGTGCTGGACTTTCGATTGGACGAGTGTTTGTTGTATTGATTGGGCCTAAACCATCAACTGGTTGACCTAATGGGTTTACAACACGACCAATTAGTTCTTTTCCTACTGGTACTTGCATGATGCGACCAGTACGACGAACTTCGTCACCTTCACGGATTTCTGTGTAAGGTCCTAAAATGATAATACCTACGTTGTTTTCCTCTAAGTTTTGTGCTAGTCCCATAACGCCGTTAGAGAACTCTACAAGCTCACCAGCCATAACGTTATCAAGACCATGAGCACGCGCAATACCGTCACCAACTTGGATAACTGTACCAACATCACTAACTTCGATTTCAGACTGATAGTTCTCGATTTGTTGCTTTATCAGTGCGCTAATTTCTTCAGCTCTGATGCTCATGTGCTTCACCCCTATCTATTCTTCATTAATTCACGCTGAATACGTGCTAATTTTCCTTGTAAACTTCCATCATAAATGCGATTTCCAATGCGTACTTTAATTCCGCCTAGTAAATCTTCATCTACAACATTTTTCACGCGAATTGCATCTTTTCCCGTTCTCTTTGCAAATGCTTCTGCAATGTTAAGCTTCTCTTCTTCAGATAGAAGACGAATAGAATATACAGTTGCATCCGCTACGTTACGTTCTTCATTAGCAAGAACAACATATTCATCTGCAATTTCAGGTAAGATATCAATACGCTTGTTATCAATTAAAATATATAACGTATTTAAAATTGATTCAGAAACAGATCCGAATACGTTTGCAAGAAACGTTTTCTTCTGCTCTTTTGAAATGTTTGGTTGCGTTAAAAAGCTATGTAGTTCTCCGTTCTTTACATAAACGTTTTGTACAAGGCGTAATTCTTCTTCAAACATTTCTAATACGTGTTTTTCTTTTGCAATTTTAAAAAGAGCGACAGCATAACGTTTTGCTACAATCCCATTGCTCATCGCGCTTCTCCTACTTCTTTAATATAATCGCGAATTAACTTAACTTGATCTTCTTCTTTTAATTCTTTTTCAATTACTTTAGAAGCAATTTGAACAGATAAAGAAGCGACTTGTTCTTGTAAAGCAGCAATCGCTTGCTCTTTTTCGCGTTGAATTTCTTGTACAGCAGATGCTTTAATTGATTCTGCTTCTTCTTTCGCAGCAGCAACAATAACATCCTTTTGATCTACAGCTTGTTTTTTCGCTCTTTCGATTAACTCTTGTGCTTCAACACGTGATTGTTTTAACATTTCACGTTGTTCTTCTACTAACTTCTTCGCTTCAGCGTTACTTCTTTCTGCAGCGTCGATTTCATTAGTAACATGCTCTTCACGTTCTTTCATAATTCCCATTAAAGGACCCCACGCAAATTTGCGTAGCATTACTAATAGAATTAAGAAAATGAACAATGTATAAGCAATCGTTCCAAATGGAATGGCAGCTCCTAATAATAAAGTTGGCACAAGGATTCACTCCCTTCAAAATATCTAAATTGATCATATGAAAAAAAAAGACATACGTTTCGTTCATAAAGCAATGGCGAAGAAAGTTCGGAAAAACACTCTTCGCCATCTATGTAAGGGGAGTCTCCCTTATTTGTTCATTACGATGAATGCAATAACTACACCGATGATTGGAAGTGCCTCAACTAAAGCAACCCCGATGAACATAATTGTTTGAAGTGCGCCTTTTAATTCTGGTTGACGAGCAACACCTTCGATTGTACGTGATACGATAAGACCGTTACCAATACCTGCACCTAATGCTGATAAACCAATTGCAATTGCAGCTGCGATTACACCTAAACTCATTTAATTTGTCCTCCTTTGTATTATAAAAAAATAAATTTTTTCTTACTTAAATTATATTAATGGTCATGACTTACTTTATGAGCCATATAAACCATCGTTAACATAACGAAAATAAATGCTTGGATTGATCCAACGAATACACTGAATCCCATCCATGCTAACATTGGTACAAGCGCACCTAATGCTCCAAGGAATGATGCCCCGCCTAACTTAGCAAGTAATCCTAATAAGATCTCACCTGCATAAATGTTACCGAATAAACGAAGACCTAACGTTAATGTGTTAGCAAACTCCTCAATAACCTTTAATGGGAATAAGAATTTCATAGGTTGGAAATAACCTTTAACATACTCTTTCGTACCCTTCATCTTAATTCCATAATAATGGGTGAGGGTAACTACCATCACGGCTAATGTTAATGTAACTGCTGGATCAGACGTTGGTGACCTCCACCATGCAATATGTTCGCCAGCTTCAGTTGCTGAATACATGAATGGTAAACCAAGGAAGTTCGATACGATGATAAACATGATAAGCGTAACGCCAAGCGTTAAGAAACGTCCACCTGTTTTCCAGTCCATCGTACTATTGATAATCCCTTTCACGAAGTCAAACACCCATTCCATGAAGTTTTGCATCCCGGTTGGGCGAAGAGCTAAGCTGCGAGTTCCGATAACAGCGATTAAGAAAACAATAACTGCTGCTACAGTAACCATCATAACTGATGACAAATCGAACGTTAAACCTAGAAATTCAACTAATTTACCGTGTTCCACTAGTAATTCACCTCTCTTCCCTGCTCTTATACTCTAAATAAAGAAAATCTATGATCATGACAAGGTATCCTGTCAGCAATCCTACACCTAAGCCCCACATCGCAATTAACTCTTGATATTTGGCTGCAAATAAAATTAATAACCCAATCGTGGCGAATCTTGAATATGTACTTACAGCTGTCGCCTTAAACTTCACGTTTTCTCCATTTGTTACGCGATCTAACAGCTTGTCTGTTCTACGTGCAATGATGCGCAAACTAAGAAAACTGAAAATCGTTCCGATAATCAGCCCAAGAAATACATCCTTGTAAGAGGTAAATCCCCATCCTAGCACTAGAAGCGCAAGCAAGTAGTACATATATTTCTTTTGTCTTTGGACAAGTCCATGTACGTCTATCATCATTGCTCTCCCGAATAGTAATGTCGAATGAGTCGAATCATTGCGTATACCCCTGTTCCTAACCCGAGTAATAACCCTATAATAAGAAACAATGGAAACGTTCCAACCTTATTATCAATCCACTGCCCACCAAAGATTCCAACAAGTATAGAACCGACTAACTGAGCAAGAATTCCTGACATTAAAGCATATGCTTTTATATGGCTGCGATCGTTTTTTTGCAAGGATTCATCCCTCCAATATGTAACCCTCATTCACGATGTGTTAATAATAACTCATTTTTTTGCATAAATCCTATACAAAACAAAAAGTTTACATTTTCGTCACGGAATAGATGTAATTTTGTCACTGAAAGCCCTACCATCTATCCCCGTTGTTAGCATACAATAGGGTATTAACAGTGTCAACGAGAAATCGTAAAAAATCTAAAAATTTGAGTATTAGGCATTTCCTCCCAAAAATGAAAACGTTCCCCTTCTAAATACTGGTTACATATATGCAATTTCTAACAGTTTTCTCTTTATAATAGAAGGAAATGTTCACAAGTTTGTCACTATTATATTTTCGAGATATAACGCTTTTCTTCCATAATATAGTGTTCCTCAGACGTAAGACTTCTATATTATATGTGATGTGTATGCAACTTATGTTGTATATACGATGTATATTTATCCTCCCCCCTCCCCTACTTGCTTACAGTCAAAAAAACGAGCAGAGGAATCCCCCCTGCTCGTCAGTTGTCTTACTTCGTTCCGAATAAACGGTCACCAGCATCACCAAGACCTGGTACTACATATCCGTGGTCATTTAATTTTTCATCTAATGCTGCTACATAAATATCAACATCAGGATGTTCTTCTTGTACTACTTTTACCCCTTCTGGAGCTGCAACGATACACATTAATTTAATTTGTTTCGCACCGCGCTTTTTCAGAGAGTTAATTGCTTCAGCCGCAGAACCACCTGTTGCTAACATCGGATCTAGTACGATAAAGTCACGCTCTTCTACATCCGTTGGAAGTTTCACATAGTATTCTACCGGTTGCAATGTTTTAGGGTCACGGTATAAACCAACGTGTCCTACTTTTGCTGCTGGAATTAATTTCAGAATTCCATCAACCATTCCTAAACCTGCACGTAAAATCGGAATTAAACCAAGTTTTTTACCAGCGATCACTTTTGTTGTCGCTTTGCTTACAGGCGTTTCAATTTCAATGTCCTTAAGCGGAAGGTCGCGAGTAATTTCGAAAGCCATTAAGCTTGCTACTTCGTCCACTAATTCACGAAAATCTTTCGTACCTGTATTCTTATCGCGAATATATGTAATCTTATGTTGAATTAACGGGTGATCAAATACATACAGTTTTCCCATGTGAATCTCTCCTTTAGATGATATTCATGCGTTTGCACGCTTTTTTACACTATTTACGATTGTAAAGAAAACGCTACTAATATTCAAGGGCAAATTTGGCAAAACCATGATTTTACGATGAATCTATCTAGTATCTTTACCAATTATGGGAGCTGTATCCTTCATTATATCGCCAAAATTTATTCATCATTTGTATACATACTTTAAAAATAATATATGTCCACAAAAAAAGACCGCCAAAACAATTAAGTCTCAGCAGTCTTCTTCAATTTATTATAGATTTGGATACATTGGGAATTTGCTAGTTAACGCTTCTACACGCTTACGTACTTCTTCTAATGCAGCTTCATTTTCATGATTTTTTAATGTATAAGCAATAAGTGACGCAATTTCATCCATTTCTTCTAAACCGAAACCACGAGATGTAACAGCTGCTGTACCGATACGTACACCACTTGTTACAAATGGGCTTGCTGTTTCAAATGGAATTGTATTTTTGTTCACTGTAATACCAACTTCATCTAATACGTGCTCTGCTACTTTACCTGTGATTTCTAAGTTACGAACATCAATCAGGATTAAATGATTGTCTGTTCCACCAGAAACAAGTGTAAGTCCTTCTTTTTGAAGACCTTCAGCTAAGCGGTTCGCATTATTAATGATATTTTGTGCATATGTTTTAAAATCATCTTGTAGTGTCTCACCAAATGCAACAGCTTTTGCAGCGATTACATGCATAAGTGGACCACCTTGAATACCAGGGAAGATTGATTTATCAATTTGTTTTGCAAATTGCTCTTCACATAAAATCATACCACCACGTGGACCACGTAATGTTTTATGTGTTGTCGTTGTAACGAAATGTGCATGTGGTACTGGGTTTGGATGTAAACCAGCAGCTACTAAACCAGCGATATGTGCCATATCAACCATAAAGTATGCACCCACTTCATCTGCAATCTCACGGAATCGTTTGAAATCGATAACACGAGGATATGCACTTGCACCTGCAACGATTAATTTTGGTTTATGTTCTTTCGCTTTTGCTAATACATCATCGTAATTAATACGGTGAGAGTCAGCATCCACGCCATATTCTACGAAATTATATTGTACTCCACTGAAGTTAACAGGGCTTCCGTGTGTTAAGTGACCACCATGAGATAAATTCATACCAAGTACTGTATCGCCTTGCTCTAAAATCGTGAAGTATACTGCCATGTTCGCTTGTGCACCAGAATGCGGTTGAACATTTACATGCTCTGCACCAAAAATTTCTTTCGCGCGATCACGTGCGATATCTTCTACCACGTCTACGTGTTCACAGCCACCATAGTAACGTTTTCCAGGATATCCTTCAGCATACTTATTCGTTAAAACAGAACCTTGCGCCTCCATTACTGCTTCACTTACGAAGTTTTCCGAAGCAATTAACTCAATCTTTGAACGCTGTCTTCCTAGTTCTGCCTCAATTGCAGCAAATACCTTCTCATCTTGACGTTTTAAATGATCCACCAAAATCCCCCTTTTCTGAACGAATTACATCAATTCCCAACAGTTTTTTCTTATTTATTCAGAAAAAACGAAAATTCAGGTTGTAATTCTTTCGAACCTTCATGTTTTCAACTACATTCTAACATGACTTTCTATATCATAAAAGAAAAAAAAGACCGAAAATCGGTCTTTTCTTTCTTATACTATAAAGTCAGACAACATACCTTTTATCTTATGATAAACAGCTACTATATGACTTCCTAATTTCTCATATTTAACGGCAAGTGGTAGTCTCTTCCGCCACCGCGTAAACAGCACGTGCTCCACCGATGAGTTTTCCACGTGTTTTGGCCATTGTTACATGTGCACTTCCAATTGCCTTCACACTTGTACGAACCGGAACAGCTACATGTTTTAAATGCATACCAATAAATGTATCACCAATATCCATTCCTGCATCTGCTTTAATAAACTCAACTACTACCGGATCTTTCAAATTGTGATACGCATATGTCCCTAATGCACCACCTGCTGATCTAACAGGCGTAACTGTTACAATTTCAAATTGATATTTTATCGCTACTTCTCTCTCAACCACTAAAGCACGGTTTAAATGCTCACAACATTGAAACGCTAATTCAATACCTGTTTGCTCTTGAAATTGTTTTAACTCAGAAAAAATCGCCTCCGCTACTTCCATCGTTCCTGATGTTCCAATTCTTTCGCCTAGCACTTCGCTCGTGCTACAACCCACTACAAAAATTTGACCGCTTTGTAATAAAGCTTGTTCTTGGAAATCAGAAAGCGACATTTGTAGCTGTTCTCTTACCTTTACGATTTCTGTCATTACGCCTCTTCCTTTCACAGGTTGGTTCACCAAATTATATTTCACACTACTGATAGTTAGAATCTATTACTTTGTTTCGTATGTTTTAATTTTTCCTACACGGTTTTCGTGACGACCACCTTCATAGTCAGTTGTTAACCAGATTTTCGCGATATCACGTGCTAGACCAGCACCAATTACACGCTCGCCCATTGCTAGCATGTTAGTGTCATTATGCTCTCTCGTTGCTTTCGCGCTGAAAGTATCATGAACTAACGCACAACGGATACCATTTACTTTGTTTGCTGCGATTGACATACCAATGCCTGTCCCACAAACTAAAATACCACGATCTACTTCACCATTCGCTACCATTTCAGCTGCCGGAAACGCAAAGTCAGGGTAATCAACAGAACCAGCTTCACATTCACAACCTAAATCAATATATTCAATATTTAACTCTTCTAATAAACTTACAAGTTCTTTGCGGATATTCATACCGCCGTGATCAGATGCTATTACTACTTTCATTTTTACCCCTCCAAAGTTTCAATCAATTATCTTCATTTCACACTCGCTACCTCAATAGTACGAAGTGATCTCCAATATCGTATTATACACGAAACATCAACCTACTGAATGTTTTTTCAGTAAAGTTTGTACAAGTTTTTCCATCTCATCTAACGTTTCTTTATAAATAGAAAGCGAGCCTCCAAATGGATCTGAAATGTCCTTGTCTATACCTTCAGTTAATCCATATAATGTATTCAATTTCTTTTCAACACTTGGATAATGCCCAAATACAATTTGTTTATGATTTTCTGTCATCGTTACGACAATATCAGCCCAATCAAGCAAAGTTTCGTTTACTTGCTGCGCGGCATGATCAATTGAAATTCCTTTTTCAGCTAAAGCTTCCTTCGCATGTACCGATGCATCGCTCCCAGGATAGGCAAAAACACCAGCAGATTGCACTTCAAACCTATCTCCTCCGTGATGACGAAGCAACGCCTCAGCCATTGGACTACGACATGTATTGCCAGTACAAACAAATAACACTCGTTTCATCCAAACCCACCCCTATATTCGGTTTCTTACCACTCATCATAACTTACATTAGAATAGAACAAAAGAAATGTGAATATACAAAAGGCGCATTTCTCTTATATTTTTTCTAAGAAAAATGCGCCTTATCCACATATATGTGAAACCCTATTTCCAAGTGCCTAGAGTATTTTAACATACCTACTGAATATGCAACAAAAATAAGGAATCCATTTCATACGAAACGGATTCCTCTTATACGACAATTATTTCATTGTAACTTTCATTACTTCTGTTGAACCTTTTGTAGCTGCTACGCCTACAGTTGTCTTAATAGACTCAGCTGCATCTGTGTTTGTAATAACGATTGGAGTAATTGTGCTTTTCGCTTTTTCACGGATTAATTCTAAGTCGAATGAGATTAATTTATCTCCCGCTTTTACAGCTTGGCCTTCAGAAACGTGAGCTTCGAAACCTTCGCCTTCCATTTTTACAGTTTCTAATCCAACGTGGATTAAAATTTCTGTTCCGTTTTTCGCTTTAATTCCGATAGCATGTTTTGTGTGGAATAATTGTACGATTTCACCATCAACTGGAGATACAACTACACCTTCAGTAGGATCGATTGCAACACCGTCACCCATCATACGACCAGCGAATACTGGATCTGGTACTTCTTCAATATTTTTCACTGCTCCAGTTAATGGAGCTACGATTGTTTCTTCATTTGTTTTTGAACCAAGACCGAATAATTTTTTAAACATAGGATAGTCCTCCTTATAATTTACCTAAAAGTTTATAGGGCAATCCCTAGTAAAGCTCGGGATACATGTAAGACTTCATACTTCGAATATTATACTGTAAAAACGCTTTCGAAATAAATTACGTCATTACTAATAGACTCTTATTGTAGCGCTTCACAAAATTCCAGTCAATTCTGATTGTCTGAATAACAATAAGAAGTTAACTTCTATTTATATTTTCTCTTTTTTTGCCCAACTTGTCTAGAGGTCTTTACCACATTTTATTTTTTGTTGTTAATTTGTAAAATTTAATTCAAACTTTTTTCAAAATCCACTTGACTAAAGTAAGTAACTATTTTATTATTACTTACATAAGGTAAGTTAATAACTTTTAGGAGGTTTTTAAAAATGATGGATTTCGGTCTACTTATTATTCGTCTTATTATAGGAATTACATTCATGGGTCATGGTGCTCAAAAATTATTTGGTTGGTTCGGCGGTTACGGTTTAAAAGGAACAGGTGGCTGGATGGAGTCAATCGGTTTACGCCCTGGTGTATTTATGGCATTTATGGCTGGCGCAACTGAATTACTAGGTGGCTTCTTATTCGCATCAGGTATTTTCATTGTAGTTGGTTCATTATTTATCGTTGGAACAATGTTAATGGCTATCTTCACTGTTCACGGAAAAAATGGTTACTGGGTAACACAAAATGGATATGAATATAACTTAATGTTAATCGCTGTTGCTGTTGGTGTAGCTTTAATCGGACCTGGTGCATACGTTTTACTTTAATTTTTATGTCATGTTACTCTTCATCCCCCAAGAAATCAGCTTGGGGGATTTCAACATTCCTTTAATCTATAATTTTTTTCACTAGGAAAATCCAATACTTTTCATTGAAGAAATTTTTAAATTCCAACTCATAGGACAACCCCCAATCACACTTAAAAGCCAAACATATGCTACTAGTATTAAATATAATAAGGGGGAAAAATCTTATGAAAAACCACGATAAAAAACTTCTAGAAGAAGAAATGGATCCAACTAACGAAAATGATAATGAAAGCAAAGTAAAAGCGAAGGCTAAAAACAAAAATAAGAATAAAAACAATAATAATCTTGCTAATCAAGGTGGACAAGCTGGACTCGAATTAACAGCGACTGGTGGTGGCCAAATTAGTGGAAAAGGTGGAACAAACGTAAGTCAAGGTGGACAAATTGCTAAAAAAGGCGGACAGAATGCGAATCAGATGGGACAAGTTGCTAGAGAGGATAGTGAAAACATAATCAAAAGAAGCGAATTCGAGGCTGGTGTTGCCGACGGCGAAGAAAGCGCTGATGAAAACATTTCAGCACCGGCGGAAGATGAGCTTTAAGCTGAGCAGAAAAAAAGATAGGAGCGAACATTCTTATGGCGAACCGTCGTTCTCAAAAATATAAAAACACTAACACAGAACAAACAGAAGCAACTTCCTCCTTCAAACTCAGCAAAGATGATCTTCCAATTGAAATTCACATCCACGTCAACATTTACAACTACAATGACAACAACAATAACCTTGCAAATCAAGGCGGGAAGGCTGGATTTACAATAATAGCTGATAGAAATGGACAGATTAGCGGAAACGCAGGAACAAATGCTAGTCAAGGCGGACAAATTGCCAAAAAGAGTGGACAAAATACGAGACAAACAGGACAAGCTGCTAAAGAAAATGATGAAAATAAAATTCAGGAATCACGTCCTACACTTTTTTTACCGCCGTTCTCTTAATTAGCACTTCCATTTCTAAAATTTTCGCTTTATCTTAGTTCCATCATTGTTTGTCATTTATAAATTAAATCCTTATTTGGCATATAAATGACAAACACACTTTGTTGCATCAAAACAGCAATACTTATTCTTATCGACATATACATTTTTTGTCTCGTTTACAAAAAAGCCAAAAAAATATTTTTCCAGCAGGAGTTTTCCACTAACATCTTGTAAACAAACAATAAGTCGTCATATTTAGAAAGGGGATTTTAAGCATGTTATCCATTAATCCAAATGAACAATCGGAAAAAGAGAATTACAAATTATTAACGGGAAGCATCATTCCACGCCCAGTCGCATTCGTTACTTCTGTAACAAAAGACGGTGTATTAAACGGCGCACCATATAGTTATTTCAATATTGTCGCTGCTAATCCACCACTTATCTCCGTTTCTGTACAACGAAAAGCCGGAGAAAGAAAGGACACTTCCCGAAACGCAATTGAAAAAGGTGAATTTGTCGTACATATTTCTGACGAATCATATGTAGCAGCAATTAACGAAACAGCAGCCAATCTCCCGCCAAATGAAAGTGAAATTGAACTAGCAAAACTAACACCAATTGAAAGTGAAGCCATCTCCGTTCCAGGTGTAAAAGAAGCAAATATTCGAATGGAATGCGTATTAGAACGTGCAATTCCACTTGGTGGAACAGAAGACTCACCAGCTTGTGATCTACTAATTGGACGCGTCGTTCGTTTCCACGTTGCCGAACATCTATATGAAAAAGGGCGCATTCACGCAGAAGGACTCAAGCCAATAAGTCGCCTAGCAGGACACAACTATGCAAAATTAGGAGAACAATTTGAATTAGTTAGGCCAGTTTAAAAGTGGAAGTGGCCCGTTTAGCTCTGACCAGCTAAGGTTCCCTCGCACAAAAGGTGCTTTTTACCTTTCGTGCGGGAGGTTCTTAGATGCGAAGAGCTGGCCACTGGAACTGGATAATATCTAAAAGCAGAAGCGGCCCGTTCAGAATGGGAGGGGGATGGAGCTTCTGACGTAGAGGCGCTTTTTGCCTCTCAGGAAGACGCGAAGCCACCGACCATTCTAGCCGCTGGAACTGGATATATTTAAAAGCAAGGCAGCTCAATTCCTGCCATCACTCAAACATAAAAATCCCCTGCTTTTTAGCAGGGGATTTTATCATTGTAATTCTTCCTTCTTTTCCTCTAAAGTAGGCAGTTTTTCTTTTTTCGGTTTCCCTAGCTTAATTACGAAGAAGTATAAGGAAAGCAGTGTAATAAGAAAAACAATTAAAAACGGGTACGGAGAGTAAAAGGCACGCGCCGCCTCAGTCTTTCCCGCAACAAATTTCAATGACTCAATATCTAAAAACTCAGCAAACATTTGTACACCGAGCATACTAAACCAAAAAACAAAAAAACTAATAATAATACCAAAAACTTGCTTCAATCTCGTCATTCATCTCATCCTTTCTATATCTGTAATTTTTAGTGCAATAAATATAGTACAAACAAAATATTCACAGAAAGGAACTATCTCACCATTCACGAATTAACTTAATCCAACCTAACATCGAAATTTGCAAAATAATACCCCAAATTATAAGTCTTCTTAGCCATCGAGGAAAGAAGGTTAAAAACTTAACATACCATTCCAATAGCTTGTTCATAATTCCCTCCTACATAAAATTATATAGGAAAAAGGATATATAATCCAAATCCAACCAGAATGATACCACCTACTATCTCACCATATGTACCGAGCATATCTTTCGCATGTCTACCAATTAATAAACCAATCCACGCTAATAACATGCTAACAAATCCAAAAAGTAATATCGTAATAATTGTTTGTGCCCCATAAATACCAAGACTAAGCCCTACTGAGAAACTATCTATACTAACGCCAAATGCAAATACGAATAAACTAATTCCAATAGGGGCAGTTCTAGTCTCTTCATTTTGTAAAATGGTCGAATATACGATATAAAACCCTAGTCCGATTAATAAAATAGCACCCGCAAAATGTGCAATATCTCCATACTTCTCTGATAAAAAACGACCTAGTACCATTCCTATAAACGGCATAATAATATGAAATATCCCTATCGTCATACCAATATACAGGATTTGTCTTAACTTTAGGGGCATCATCCCCATACCAAGACTCACCGAGAACGCATCCATCCCTAAGGCGAATGCCATAATTATTAAAGGTATTAGCTCTTCAAACGTCATTCATGCCCCTCCTTGGACGTGCTACTTCACAATATGCTTATCCAAGGAGAAATATTCTGTTTGCTAATCGTACCTTATCATTCAATAATAATATGATGTCCTGCCGCTTTTGTTAAACGATTCATAATAGCATTCCCTATTCCTTCATTAGGGAACGACTCACTAAAAATAACATCCACTTCACTTGCATCAAATGTTCTAAGTACATCATATAATTTAGTCGCAACGCTAGCTAAGTCACTTCGAACACCACAAGATAATATAACATCAGCGCTATATACATGCTGATACTCTTCCGTCGTTAATACGCCTACTTTAAATCCTTCTTCCTTTTTCTCATCTACAAGATGCTGAATAAACTCACGTGAGCCCTCAACAATACTAAGTGGTGCTTTCGGCGCATAATGTGTGTATTTCATTCCAGGTGATTTCGGTTTTTCCTTCTCATCCTTTAAAGCTGGATCTAAAGAAACGGTACCTATCACTGCTTCTAATTGTTCTTTCGTAATCCCACCTGGACGCAATATTGTTGGAACCGTGCTTGTACAATCAATTACAGTTGATTCAACGCCTACTCCAGTTGCACCACCATCAACAATACCTGCGATCTTCCCATTCAAATCTTCATATACGTGAGAAGCTAGTGTTGGACTTGGACGCCCTGAACGATTCGCACTTGGTGCCGCAACAGGTACATTCGCCTCTTCAATAAGAGCAAGTGCAACTGGATGATCAGGCATTCTTACCCCGACCGTATTAAGTCCCGCCGTCACCCTCTCTGAAATCCCTTCTTTTTTCGGCAAAATAATTGTTAATGGTCCTGGCCAAAAATGCGCCATTAACTTCTCTGCAACTGGTGGAATTTCTTTCACAATCCCATCTAACTGAGATTTTGTACCTATGTGGACAATGAGTGGATTATCACTCGGTCTTCCTTTCGCTTCGAAAATTTTCGCGATTGCTTCATCATCCATCGCGTTTGCACCTAACCCATATACTGTTTCCGTAGGGAAAGCAACCGCCTCATTTTCTCTTAATAATTTTGCTGCTTCTTGTAACTGTGGATAATATTTTTTTCTTTCCACAACATTATCCACAACCCACATATTTGTATGCATTTTTTTCCACGTCCTTTTCTACCCTTAAATACTTGTCTATTTTTAGTTTACTATGAGATTTATCCAAAAGACAAACAAGGTTTATCCACAAAATGTGGATAAACCTAATTAATCCGTGGATAACTTTGTGAATAGCTGACAATTTAGTATTATTGCATTCTGCTCTTTTATATTTTTACAAAAATGTTCTAACTGTTGAATTCCCTCTGGAACCTCATCCTTTTCTATAGTAAAAAAGTCAAAAAACTGAAAGATGGGCACAGATTGTGGATGGTTTGTTAGTAAGTACAATTGTTGAACATTTTTTTCTTTCATATACTGCAAAAACATTTCAAAAAAATATAAGAAAGTCTGTTTATCCACATGAGGTGTGAATAAACAAGAACGAATAAGTACATCTTCCCCACTTTGTTCATAACCAATTACAGCTCGTATTTCTTCCGCCTCTTCCAAAATCATAAATTGTGCGTACAACTCATTTATTTTATCATCTTTTTTATTAGCTTGTCCGAAAAAAGAATGTAATCTTTCCACATCTGCTTTCGTAGCAAAATACACTTTCTTCATAATAAATCCCTCCTCATTTTTATATATGAGGAGGGATTTATTAATAGTACTATTTAGAGAATAAAGATGTAAAAGCTTCTACAATAAACAATTTAACTTCTGGCTTTTCTTCTTCCGCTTCTACTTGTACATACTCATTTTGCTTTTCTTGTTTTTTCTCCACAGGTTTCTCCACTTTTTCCACAGTTTTTGTTTCTTCTTTACTTACAGGCTGCTCTTCAACTTTTGTTTCATTTTTTACTACTTTCTTTTCAGAAGCTGTTACTTTTTTTACTACTTCCTGTTTTACAACTTTCGTTTCTTTTACCTTATCCACTTTCTTCTCTTCTGTATTTACTACTTCCTCATCTAGTTGTTTCACCTGCTCCTCTTCAGGAGATTCCGCCTTCACAACGTGCTCTTCTTTTCTTACAGCTGTCCCACTCGAAAAATCTAAGAAACACATTGGTGGAAATAATACACACCACCAGTTCGCCCCTTCACCTTCTCCAATTGTGATTAATACTGCTTCATATTCTCCTGCTGGATAAATAAAATTCCCATATACCTTTGTAGGAAACTTTACATTCTTACTAAATTTCACTTGAAATGATTCTTTACTTCCTTCTCTTTTTAACGTATTTTCCACCGTTTTCTCGATTTCTGGAATATGACTTTGAATTACTTTGCGTGCCTCTTCAAATGAAGTTAAATCCGCTACCCAGCCATCAATTTGTGCTTTTACTTCATCACGCACTTTACGCTTTAATGCCTGGTCTTTATCTGAATCGCTATTTGCTAAAATTCGCAATCGAACGGCCTCTTTCGGAATAACTGAAGGCCCTTTTGCATCAGCTTTCATATATCCAAACTGCACAAGTAACTGTGCACCAATTAATAATATAAGAAGATAAGCAATAACTTGTTTTTTCATTTCCTCCACCGTCCCTTCTACAAACAGTGTGGACAGACTTTCATATTTCTAAACTATTAAATTCAAAATCTATATGAATTTTCCTACAAAAAAATAGAGTAAGGTGTGAACCTTACTCCATCTCTGCAAATACCATACGGTCTTTTCCGTTAATATCAAAAACAACCTCAACATGGGCATGTGGAAAAGCTTGTTGTAACAATCTTTTTACATCCTCACCTTGTCCTACTCCAATTTCAAACGCTACAATTGCTTTCTCCTGCAACACATTCGGCAATTCTTCCATAAAACGGCGATAAAAATCTAATCCGTCTTCTCCACCAACAAGCGCTCTCTTCGGCTCATGCTCTTTCACAACAGGAGAAAGACCACGCCAATCCTCTTCCGGTATATATGGAGGATTTGAAACAACAACATCTAGCTTTTGACCCGTTTTATCAAATGGTGACAATAAATCACCGTGATAGAACGTTACTTCTGCACCTAAAGCTTTTGCATTTTCTTTTGCAACTTCAATCGACTCTTGTGCAATATCTACTGTATACACATGGAGATTTTTATTTTCTAAAGCAAGCGTAATAGAAATCGCTCCACTACCTGTTCCTATATCTGCTACATGTAGTTCCTTGTCGCCAAAATGGCGCTCAATTCTTTCTAATACTCCTACTATAAGCTCTTCTGTTTCCGGTCTTGGTATTAATACTTCTTCATTCACAAAGAACGACCGGCCATAAAACATTTCATAACCAATCATATATTGAATAGGAATACCTTCTACATGCTTGTGGATAAACTCCGTAAAGCTTGCCTCTTGTTCCTCATTTATTTCTTCACGCATATTCATAAGTAATCCTGTTCTGTTCATCTTTAATACATGACAAAGGACAATTTCTCCCGCATTTTCATCTCGTCCATTTTCCTGTAAAAAAGAAGAAGCCCATTTCAGGGCTTCATAGACACGCATTACTCAGCTGCCTCCATCCTTTGAGCCTGATCTTCCATCACTAAGGCATTGATGAAATCATCTAACTTACCTTGTAAGATTTGATCTAGCTTTTGAATCGTTAAACCGATTCGATGGTCTGTAACACGGTTTTGCGGGAAGTTATACGTACGAATACGCTCTGAACGATCACCCGTACCAACAGCTTGTTTACGGTTTTGATCATATTCAGCTTGTGCTTCTTGTCTAAACTTATCATAAACACGTGCGCGTAATACTTTCATCGCTTTTTCTTTATTCTTAATTTGTGATTTCTCATCCTGACAAGATACAACTACACCAGTCGGTAAATGCGTTAAACGTACCGCTGACATCGTTGTATTAACACTTTGTCCACCAGGACCACTAGAAGCAAATGTATCAACACGAACATCTTTCTCGTGAATGTCGATTTCTACTTCTTCTGCCTCTGGTAATACAGCTACAGTTGCTGTAGATGTATGAATACGTCCACCAGATTCCGTTTCAGGAACACGTTGTACACGGTGAGCACCATTCTCGAATTTCAGCTTCGCGAAAGCACCTTTACCGTTAATCATAAAGATAATCTCTTTATATCCACCTAACTCTGTATAACTAGCCTCAATAATCTCCGTTTTCCAGCCCTGCACCTCAGCGTAACGGCTATACATGCGGTATAAGTCACCAGCAAATAAAGCGGCCTCGTCGCCACCAGCAGCCCCACGAACCTCAACGATAACGTTCTTATCATCATTAGGGTCCTTTGGAACTAGTAAAATTTTCAGACGTTCTGATAACGTTTTTTCTTGTGATTCTAACTCAGAAACCTCTTCTTTTACCATGTCACGCATTTCTGCGTCTAACTTCTCTTCTAACATTGCTTTCGCATCTTTTAATTGCTCACGAACATCCTTATACTCACGATACACCTCTACCGTTTCCTGTATATCAGACTGTTCCTTTGAATATTCACGAAGTTTATTTGTATCGCTAATAACCTCTGGGTCACTTAACAATTCATTTAACTTCTCATAACGATTTTCTACAGCTTGCAAACGATCTAACACATCATTCACCTCTACATCCTAGTATCTAATACAAATAGTATATGGTACTTACTCAAAAAAACGCAAATTATATTTAAAAGCGTAAGCGGCTTGCTCAGAATCGCAGGCCATTGGAGCTCTCTATTCTGAAAAAAACTCGCCTTGCGCAGCGAGTTTTACTTATCTTTGTTTGTAGGAACTGCATGACAATGACGACAGCGCGGTTCATACGATTCTGAAGCCCCAACTAAAATAATCGGATCATCAAATGCCGCTGGTTCTCCATCAATTAATCGTTGTGTACGACTTGCCGGAGATCCACATGCAGAACATACTGCTTGTAGCTTTGTTACATGTTCAGCAATCGCCATCAGCTGAGGAACTTGTCCAAATGGTAGACCACGGAAATCTTGGTCTAAACCAGCTACAATGACACGATAGCCACGATTTGCCAATACTTGCACCACTTCCACAATGTCCCCATCAAAGAATTGCACCTCATCGATTGCAATTACATCCATATCTTCAGTGATATGTTCAAATATATCTTTTGAAGCTGAAACAGGAACTGCTTTCACCTTTAATCCGTTATGTGATACAACGTCTTCTTCACTATAGCGATTATCAATACATGGTTTAAATACAATTGCATGTTGTTTCGCAAATTGCGTACGGCGCACACGGCGGATTAATTCTTCTGATTTACCAGAAAACATACTACCGCAAATCACTTCAATCCAGCCATTTTGATTTATTAAGTACATGAAGCTCTCCTTTCATCTACTTTTTAGTTAAAAGTAGGGTAAAGGTATAATATTTTCGCAAAAAAAACAGACAAGCGAATACATACACTTGCCTGTTTTATGTTTTTATTACTTGATACCGTATTTCTTATTGAAGCGATCAACGCGTCCGTCTGCAGTAGCAAACTTCTGACGT
Source organism: Bacillus sp. L_1B0_5 (assembly GCF_000836715.1). Classification (NCBI taxonomy): domain Bacteria; kingdom Bacillati; phylum Bacillota; class Bacilli; order Caryophanales; family Bacillaceae; genus Bacillus; species Bacillus sp. L_1B0_5. The sequence continues at coordinate 246,705 of NZ_JXIS01000025.1, forward strand.
CCAGTGTAGAATGGGTGAGAATCAGAACTGATCTCAACTTTTAGTAATGGATAAGTGTTACCATCTTCCCACTCAACAGTTTCGCTAGAGCCTTTAGTAGACCCGCTTAAGAATTTGAAGCCTGTGTTTGTGTCCATGAATACAACTTTCTTGTAATCTGGGTGAATTCCTGCTTTCATTCTTTTCATCTCCTTCCGCCCTGAATCATTTTCGAAACAGAGTTTTTCATCTTCAGCTGCATACACAACTATATTGATGAAACACATATGATGAAATTATAACAAGGCTAACTTCATTTTGCAACTACCTGTTTTTGTCTTTTGAAATTTAAAGTGGCGGGGGCTCGTTTAGCTCTGACTGGCTAAGGTTCTCCCACTTATTTCTCTCTTTAATATCACCTAAAAGGCATAAAAAACTCGCTTACTATAAAATAAGCGAGTCCCCATCTTTTCCCTTTACTTAGTTGTTACATATCTTTTCGAGTCTGCAACAATGTTTTGTAAAAATTCTTCGTTTGTCTTCGTTTGGCGAAGCTTACGTAAAAAACTTTCAACAAAGTCTGGTGTATCACGCATTGTTTTACGAATACCCCATAACTTGTCTAAATGCTCTTTTGGAATTAATAGATCTTCTTTACGTGTACCAGAACGACGAATATCAATGGCTGGGAAGATACGACGTTCAGCTAACGAACGATCTAAGTGAAGTTCCATATTTCCAGTTCCTTTAAATTCCTCGTAAATAACATCGTCCATACGAGATCCTGTATCAACAAGGGCTGTTGCTAAAATCGTTAAGCTACCGCCCTCTTCAATATTACGTGCAGCTCCAAAGAAACGCTTCGGTCTATGGAAAGCCGCTGGGTCGATACCACCCGATAATGTTCTACCACTTGGCGGAATAACAAGGTTGTAAGCTCGCGCTAAACGGGTAATACTATCCATTAAAATGATAACGTCTTTTTTGTGCTCTACAAGACGCATTGCACGTTCTAACACAAGTTCAGCTACTTTAATATGATTTTCTGGTACTTCATCAAAAGTAGAACTTACAACGTCGCCCTTAACAGAACGTTCAATGTCTGTTACTTCCTCTGGACGCTCATCAATTAAAAGCACAATTAATTCTGCTTCTGGATGATTTGTTGTAACACTGTGTGCAATTTCTTTTAATAGACTTGTTTTACCAGCCTTTGGAGGCGCAACAATTAAACCACGTTGTCCAAATCCAACTGGTGCGATTAAATCCATGATACGTGTCGGTAACTTTTTCGGTTCCGTTTCCAATTTCATTTGGCGATCTGGGTATAATGGTGTTAATGCAGGGAAATGCACACGCTCTTTTGCTGAATCTGGATCATCTCCGTTTACAGCTTCAACTTGTAATAACCCAAAATAGCGTTCATTTTCTTTCGGAGGTCGTACTTTACCAGAAACTTTGTCTCCATTACGTAAATCGAAACGACGAATTTGCGAAGCTGAGATATAAATATCTTCTGAGCTTGGAGAATAGTTGATAGGACGTAGGAATCCAAATCCTTCTGATTGAATAATTTCTAATACGCCTTCCATGAAAAAGAAACCTTCTTTTTCTGCTCGAGCTTTCAAAATAGAAAAGATTAACTCTTTTTTCGTTAACTTGCTATAATACGAAATCTTAAATTCTTTCGCAAGCTCGTATAACTCTTTTAATTTCATGTTTTCTAATGCTGCAATTGACAAATTCATTCAGACACCACACTTTAACGTTATTCTCTTTTTTCATGGGTAAAGGGAAAAATACGGAAGGCAAATAATTAATAATGAAAGGCAATAAGTTCAAGTAGGGTAATATTCACTATTGTAACCCTTTTATCTAGTTTTAATCAATACGTTGGAACACAAATACAAGAAGCGAAGACAAGAAAATTTGTCTTCGCTTCTTATTTAGTTTAGTTCCAGCTCCGATAGTTAAAAAGGTCGACCATTTTAACCTTTCTGAACGAGCCGCTTACACTTTTTACTTAATCCAGCTTCAGCAGCTAGAATGGTCGGTGGCTTCACTTCTTCCTGCGAGGCAAAAAGGGCCTCTACGTCAGAAGCTCCATCCCCCTCCCATTCTGAACAAGCTGCTTACGCTTTTTATTTAATCCAGCTCCGGTGGCTAGAAGGGTCAGTCATTTCCCCCCTTCCTGCGAGGCACAAAACGCCTCTTCGTCAGGAGTTCCAATGCCTTCCCCTTCTGAGCAAGCCACCTCCGCTTTTTACTTAATAACCAAGTTCGGTTTTTTATTTAAGCTATGACGACCATCTACAAAGCGAACTGTACCTGATTTTGCACGCATAACAAGAGATTGCGTTGTTCCTACGCTACCTTTAAATTGAACACCGCGTAATAGTTCTCCATCTGTTACGCCTGTTGCTGCAAAGATTGCATCGTCGCCTTTTACTAAGTCCTCCATACGAAGGATACGATTAATGTCTTCTATGCCCATTTCTTTACAACGTGCTAATTCAATGTCGTTTTGTGGCAATAGTTTTCCGTGAATTTCTCCACCTAAACATTTTAAAGCAACTGCTGCCAATACACCTTCAGGTGCTCCACCAGATCCAAATAAAATATCTACACCTGTTCGATCAAATGCTGTATTAATTGCTCCAGCTACATCTCCATCATTAATTAATTTAATGCGAGCACCAGCTTTACGAATTTCTTCGATAATTTCTTGATGACGTGGGCGATTTAAAACTGTCGCTACAACATCTTCAATATCTTTATTTTTCGCTTTCGCAACTGCACGTAAGTTATCAATAATAGGCGCATCAATGTCGACCGCCCCAACTGCTTCTGGGCCAACCGCGATTTTATCCATGTACATGTCAGGAGCATGTAACAAATTACCGTGGTCTGCAATTGCAATAACAGCAAGAGCATTCCAGCCACCAGCTGCTACGATGTTTGTCCCTTCTAAAGGATCAACCGCAACGTCTACACGTGGTCCATATCCTGTACCTAATTTCTCTCCGATATATAGCATTGGTGCTTCATCCATCTCACCTTCACCAATTACAACTGTACCTTTCATCGGAATTGTATCAAATACATCACGCATAGCTGATGTTGCTGCACCGTCTGCTTCATCCTTTTTCCCGCGCCCCATCCAACGCGCTGATGATAATGCTGCAGCCTCTGTTACACGTACTAACTCCATAGATAAACTTCTTTCCACGATAATCCCTCTCCTTTAAGTCTTTATATTTCTGCCGTATTTTGTGAACCGTGTTTTTCTATAAAGTGTACTTCCGCAAGTAGTGATGCTTCGCTTCCCCCTTGCGGAAGTATCACTTATGCGTTCTTCATCTCTTCAATTTCTTGTTTTGTCATTTGTTCTCGCCAAATGTTTGCTCCAAGCCCTTTAAGCTTGTCCACTATATTCTCATAACCTCGATCAATATGCTCAAGTCCTGTTACTTCTGTAATTCCATCTGCCATTAACCCTGCAATAACAAGTGCTGCTCCCGCTCGTAAATCACTCGCCTTCACTTTTGCCCCTTGCAACAATACAGGACCAGTTACAATTGCCGAACGACCTTCTACTTTAATTTGAGCATTCATACGACGTAATTCATCAATGTGTTTGAAACGGGCACCGTAAATTGTATCTGTTACAACTCCCGTCCCGTGCGCCTTTGTTAAAAGCGTCGTAAACGGCTGTTGTAAATCTGTTGGAAAACCTGGATATACAAGCGTTTTGATATCAACTACTTTTAACTTTCTATTACCGTTCACTGTAATTTGATCATCATTCGTTTCAACTTGAACACCAGCTTCTCTTAGCTTTGCAGTAACTGATTCTAAATGCTGAGGAATAACGTTATCAACCGTTACTTCTCCTCCTGATGCAGCTCCTAGAATCATATACGTACCAGCTTCAATACGATCTGGGATAATAGTATGGTGACAACCATGTAAAGAGTCCACACCATCTATTCGGATTACATCTGTACCAGCACCTTTAATACGTGCTCCCATGCTTGTTAACAATGTAGCTACATCAATAATCTCGGGCTCTTTCGCTGCATTTTCAATAACAGTTCTACCTTTCGCTCGTACAGCTGCTAGCATAATATTAATCGTAGCTCCTACACTAACAACATCTAAATAAATACGTGCTCCATGTAGTTCATCTGCTCTTAAATAGATGGCACCTTGTTCATTTGTAACATGTGCACCTAGCGCTTCAAACCCTTTAATATGCTGATCAATCGGCCTAGGTCCTAAATGACATCCACCCGGAAGCCCAATAACAGCTTTTTTAAAACGGCCAAGCATCGCACCCATTAAATAATAAGAAGCGCGCAATTTTTTCACTTTTCCATTTGGCAAAGGCATTGCAACCATGTTAGAAGGATCGACTACCATCTCTTCCTCCTGTCCATAAGTTACTTTCCCTCCAATTTCCTCTAGTAAGTCTCCTAGCATTTTCACGTCCGAAATATTAGGGACACCACCAATAGTTACTGGAGTATCTGCTAAAATTGTCGCTGGAATTAATGCAACGGCACTGTTCTTAGCACCGCTTACTCGAATTGTTCCATTTAAAGCTCTTCCGCCTTCAATTAGCAATTTTTCCATATTGAGCTCCCTTCTTGTGAATGTATTTACTTTCTATCTTTTTATAGAAAGCTCCCCTTAAGAATCTCAATCACTCTTTCCATCCCAAAACTCAATAAAGTGAAACTTTAATTAGTGGGGGGGTGTTTATCCCCCACTAATTATTAGTTGAACCA